>NZ_JBVITR010000026.1:52410-64616 GCF_055574875.1 Streptomyces sp. NPDC034670 | reverse complement strand
TATAGGCCCCGCAGGGGGGGGGGGGGTCCGCGCCCCGCTTCCTGGGGGGAACCCCCCCCCCCCCCCCCGCCCCCCCCCCCGCTCCCGTGAGGTGCTCGCGGCGGTCCAGGGCGTGCTCCAGCGGTTCGGCGGTCATGCCACCCCCCAGTCGGACGTGCGGACGTGCGGACGTCAACGCGGCGGACATCGGCCCGTTCACCCGGAGGGATGAGCGTCCCGGTGGCGTCCGGCGACTGCTTCCGGCTGCTAGGGTGAGCGCCCAACTCATCCCACGCAAGGGTGAGTTGGGGCGTGACGGGATGTGCCGGCGTGCGCCTGCCGTGCGCCCGTTCCCCGGGGAGTGGCCTGTTCCCGGCTGTCTCCGCGTGCTCCACCGGCCTACCGTGCGAGAACCGGAGATGCCGCTTCACCTGCCGACGTCCACGAGGACGCGCGGCCGGGGCACACGGTCTTGTCCGACACGCGAGGGAACACGGCAGGGTGATGATGGATCGCAACGCCGACGCACCGTGGTCGAAGTTCGATCCGGAGGTGTACGTCGACCTCAACTACCGGACGCCGCTCGAGGTCGACCTGCTGATCGTGCGGCTGCTGCGCGACCACTTCGGCCGCTGCTTCGCCGGGGGCGTCCCGGCCGCGGTGCGCGGCGTCGACGTCGGGGCCGGCGCGAACCTCTACCCCGCCCTGTCCATGCTCCCCTGGTGCGAGAAGATCCTGCTGCTGGAGTACGCGCTGCCGAACGTCGCGTACCTGGAGCGGCAGGTGACCGGCCCCGAGGGCTACGACGCGGACTGGGACCCCTTCTGGGAGGTCCTGCGCGAGGCCCCCGCCTACCGCGGCGTCGAACCCAGGGACCGGTTCGGCGAGATCGTCCGCGTGGAGCGGGCCGACCTGCTCGACCTCGACGGACAGCGCCGCTGGGACGTCGGGACGATGTTCTTCGTCGCCGACTCCATGTCCGAGTGCCCCGACGAGTTCCGGCGGGGCGTGCGGTGCTTCATGGACGTGCTGAACGACGGGGCCCCGTTCGCCGCCGCGTTCATGAAGGAGTCCCTCGGGTACCAGGTCGGCGACCACCGCTACCCGGCCTACCGGGTGGACGGGGACCAGGTCCGGGACGGCCTGGAGAGGTTCGCCGACGAGCTGGAGATCCACGATCTGCACCACATGGTGCGGCCGGGACACGAGGGGATGATCCTCGCGCTGGGGAGGCGGAACTCGGAGGTTGCCGCCCCGTAGGAACGGGGACCATGTCTGAACACAGGGCAACCGGATCTGTACGAGGGGTACGGGGATGCAGATCAAGCCACGCCAGCACCTGCTGGACGTCTGGCGGGCCGCGGCCCGCCAGATGTTCGACGGCGGGAAACTCGTCTGGGGGGACACCGACGGGCTGAGCAGCGTCGCGGACGCCGAACGGCTGCTCTGCCTGCTGTACCCCGCCACCGAGGTCCCCGCGTTCCGCCTCGACCAGCCGGACACCACCGAGCGGGACGTCCTGCGCGCGCTGGAACGGGTCGGCAGCCGGCTGGAGATCCCCCTCAACCTCATCACCGCGCTGACCCAGTTCATGCGCACCTACACGGGACCGGACGACAGCCCCACCTTCGCCGGCGGACCGTACTTCAAACCGGCCGACCCCCACGAGGAACTCACCTACGAGCAGGGCAAGCTGGGGGTGGTCGACTCCTACTCCATGTCCGTCACGCTCTGCCTGGCCACCCTCGGGTTCCTCAAGGTCTACGAGAGCAGCACCACCCGCCCCGAGGTGCGCAGGGCGCTCGGCGAGCTGCGGGAGGCCACCCACATCCGGCTGACCGCCGCGATGATCAGCCTGCTGCGCTCCTTCACCGTCAACGTCTTCGACGCCGAGTCCGAACAGGGCCGGCGGCTGATCCAGGTCATCGGGCAGAACCGGCAGTCCGACCGGGCGGTGCTCCAGCAGTTCTCCCGCCGGTTCCGCCCGCTGCGCGCCACCATCATCGAGAGCCTCAGCCGCGGCATCCAGGTCGACGAGGGCATCCGGGACGAGAGCCAGCTCTTCGAGTGCGGCTGGGCCTGGGGCGTGGTGAAGGACGCGCCGAAGATCACCGACCTCGACGTCCAGGTCCCCGGCCAGCCCGACGGCATCGCCGACCGGCTGCCCTACGTGTACTTCACCGTGGTCGCCCTGGACGGCATCCAGGACCTGTTCTCCGACCGCACCCTCACCCTGGGACTGCTCGACGCCGACCAGCAGAAACTCGCCGAGGCGTTACGCCTGCGCTGGGAACTCAGCCAGCAGTACTGGTCGGCCATCGCCCGCTTCGGCAGCGAGCGCTGGCCCCTGGAGGACCTCCCCTGGCAGACCACGGGGCTGCGGCTGGAGTCGGAGTACTTCTCCCTGACCGTCGCGGCCATCCTCGTCCACGACCTGGTCCGCCGGAAGGCCACCGACGACGACCTCACCCGCACCGTCGCCGTCATGGAACGCCTCGCCGACCGCGGCCGGATCAGCAGCCGGATGAAGCGCGACGACCCCGCCGTCGGCCTGCACGACCCGGGCGTCCTCATGCCGCTCGCCGGCTCCGAGCGCTCCGGCACGCTCCTGCAGTGGCGGATGACCGACTTCTCGGCCCAGTTGCTCAAGCGGAGCGTGCAGCTCGCGGCGCTCTCCCGGAACATCGACGCACAGGACCGCCTGCTGCGCCTCGCCGAGCAGACGTTCGAGCACCTGTGGAACCGGCGGATCGAGGAGGGCGAGGGCGAGGGCCTGTGGGACAACGCGCGAGCCGTCTACCCGGACGCGCGCGGCGTCAACCGACGCCTGTCCTGGAGCATCACCGAACGCGTCACCGAGTGCCTGGTCGCCGCCCGCAACCTGTACGAGCAGCAGCCCATCCGCAGCCCCGAACTCGCCCAGCTGGCCCGGGACCTGCTCAGCGAGGCCACCCACCTGTTCGGCAAGGAGCAGATGGAGGCATCCGTCCCCGCCGACGGCAGCCGGGGGCGGGCCATGCGGAGCATAGAAAGCCGCCTGGACCACGCCCGGAGCCTGATCGACGAACGCCCCGCCACCGCGTTCGCACTGGCCCTGCCCGTGCTCCAGGAACTCGACACCCTGGCCCAGGCCCGGGGCGCCGCCACCCAGGAGGTGTGAGCCGTGCTCGTCTTCGCCGCCTCCGACAAGGGAGGCACGGGCCGCTCGGTGACCAGCGCCAACCTGGCCTACCAGCGGGCCCTCACCGGCGACCACGTGGCGTACGTCGACTTCGACTTCGGCTCGCCGACCGCCGCCGCCGTCTTCGACGTGCCCGACGCGATGCGCGGCACCGAGGAGCAGGGCCTGCACTCCTACCTCGAGGGCGACGTCACCGAGCCGGCCAGGATCGACGTCTGGCGGCAGACCGAGCACCCCCTGCTGCGCGCCCGGCCCAACCAGTCCGGGCGCCTGGTCCTCTTCCCCGGCGACGCCGGCGGCGGCGAGTTCGCCACCGACGAGGACGCCCTGGAACGCTGCGTCGACCTGCTGCTGCGGCTCAACGGCGAGTTCGACCTCATCATGGTGGACCTCAGCGCCGGCCGCAGCTACGCCGTGGACATGGTCCTGGCGGCGACCGCCCACCCCCGGATGCGCTACGTCCCCTTCCGCTGGCTCGTCTTCCACCGCTGGACCCGGCAGCACGTGATCGCCGCCTCCGGACTCGTCCACCGGGAGAACGGCATCGTCAAGGGCGGCGTCGAGCGCGGCCACGACGAGGAGACCCTGCAGGACAACATCCGCTTCGTCCGGGCCGCCGTGCCCGACCCCGAGTCGCCGCTGTGGGCCCAGGGCTCGCCCGCCCAGGCCGCCTGGATGCAGTCCTGCGACGAGGCGCTGCGCCGGCTCGCCTCGGAACACCGCATCGGCGACAGCGTGGTGCTCGGCGTCGTGCCGCTGGAGCCGATCCTCCAGTGGCGCGAACAGCTGATCACCGAGGAGGACGTGCTCGCCACCCAGATCGCCAACAAGGAGACCCTGGAGGCGCTGGAGGAGATCGCCCGGCGCCTGACCGACGATTCCCACTGGGGGCGGCCATGACGGACGCGGTGTTCCGCGAGACCACCGCCGAACCACGGACGCAGGCGGTGCCCCTGGGCCACCTCTCCCTGGAGCTGGGCCACTTCTACATGGAGGACTTCGAGGCGGGCCCCGGGCACCTGCGGCGTCACTTCGAGCACGTCCGCCCCTGGGCGGAGGCGGCGCGCGCCGCCGCGGCGGTCCGGGCCGGCGGCAGGCGCCCCCGGATCAGCACCTGCTTCCTGATCGACGACTACTTCACCCGCTTCTCCAGCCCCGCCGAGGTCGTCCCGCCGCTGTTGGCGGAGGCCGAGCGGGCCGGGATCCGCGTCGACTACCTGGCCCGCGAGTCCGGCTGCGCGGAAGCCGACAAGGTGCCGGTCGCCCAGGCGGTGGCCGGCCGCATCGTCGAGGAACCGCCGCCCGGCAGCTACGGCCTGCGCCCGCCGGCCGCCCAGACCGGCTGGCTGGCCAACGGCGAGCGCAGTCCCGTCGCGCGCGCCCCGCAGGCGATGAAGAAGGCCGCCGCCTGGCAGCCCCCCAAGGAGACCGCGGCCCGCCGCCACTCGGTCTTCCTGGACGTCGAACTCTGGAGCGACACCCCCGACGGACAGCGCACCTGGTCCTGCCCCTTCCTCGCCGCGGTGTGGCAGCTCGCCCGCCTCGGACTGCTGCGCAACCAGGGCGAACCCGTCCTGGTGCCCCAGCCGCACACCGCCTCCGGCTTCCCCGAGGACTGGAACGAACTGCCCCCGCTGATCCGGCTCAACCCCCGGGCGGACCCGTTCGCCGCCTACCGGACCTGCTCGGTGCTGCCCAACCGGTTCTTACCCGTCGAGCACGCCGTCCGCGTGATCCTCGACCAGACCGAGGTGGACCCGGAAGCGCTGCGCCAGGTCGCCGAACGGTCCGCCCGCGAGGCCGCGGCCGTCCCGGACTCGGTCGCCGACCGCGTCTCCTACGTCTTCTACGCGGGGGAGTGACATGGGGCCGGGGCAGACCGCACCGCGTGCCGCGCTCGCCTGCGGGGAGGTCCGCACCTGCCTGCTGCCCGCCCGCCAGGCGCTCGACAGCCGGGCCGCCGCCCAGCTCCTCGGACTGCGCGCCGACGAGCGGGTCCTGCTCTCCGAGCGCCCCAACCTCTACGGCCGCTCGCCCGACACCCTCACCGGCGTCGACTGCCCCCTGCCCAGCTCCAACGGCTCCCGGATCCGCGCGGTCGGCACGGTCGCCGCACGGGCCTCGCTCACCGAGGGACGCGTCCTGCAGAGCTCCGCGCACTTCCGCGTCCCCGCCGCCGGGCCCGACCACCGCCGCCCCTGGGGGCACTACCTGGTGCGGCCCGGAGTGGTCGAGCCGTTCGGGAAGCTGCCCCACGAGGCGGTCGCCCAGGGGCTGCTCGGCGGCGGGCGGCACGGCGAACTCGACGTCGGCCTGATCGCCGGCGGGCTGCTCACCCGGCTGCTGCGCCACCCCCTGCTCGACCAGCGGCCGCCCCTGAAGTCCCGCCCCACCCGGCTCCGCTGGGTGGCCCTGCCCGCGGATCCCGGCGACGGCCCGTCGATCGAGCGGTTCACCCTGGCCGAGGACGAGCTGCGCACCGTACGGCTGCGGGTTCCCGAGGGCACCCGCGCCGACGAGGTCGCCGGGCTCTGCGACGACCTCGCCCTGCACGACTGGCTGCTCACCACCGTGGTCCGGGTCCTGGACGGCATCCGCCTGGGAGCCGTGCCGCGGCCGGCCGCCCCAGGCGGCCTCCCCGCCGTCGTCGGGGCCCTGCGGCCCGCCGTCGACCACCTGCTGCACCTGTGGATGCCGCGGGCCCGGGTGGCCGGGGAACTGGCCCCGCTGTGGGACGCGCTGGAGGAGCGGCCCGGGTTCACCCGGCAGTGGCAGACGCTGGTGCAGCGCATCCGCGACCAGCTCACCCTGCACGCGATCCCCTCCTCCTACCGGGAGGTGGAACCGGTCCCCTGACCCGACCCTCCCCGCGGCCCACCGGCCCCGGGTGGACCCGGCCCGACCCCACGCACATCCCCGCACCCCGATCCGACGCGCATCCCAACGGGGGGAGAAGCGAGATGAGCACGGCACAGTCACCCCAGTCCGACGACACGGCGGGCCCGCCCGGCACGGTGGACGCGCCCGACCGCGCGGGCGGCCGGACCGCCCCCGGCCCGCCCCGCACGTCCTCCGTCCCGGACCGGCCGCCGAGCGCCCCCGAGGCCGGGGACCCGGCCCGGAGCACCGGCCCGGCCCCCTGGCCGCGCCGCCTGCTGGTCGGCCTCGTCCTCGGCCTCCTCGCCTGGGGCGTCGCCGCGCTGCTGAGCCCGGAGGACGGACCGCCGCGGCAGCTCGCCGCCGCCGGACTCTGCGCCGCCGCCGCGGTGGCCCTCCAGTACCTCCTCGGCCCGGACCGGACGGCGCGGGAACGGGCCGGGCGGGCGGAGAGCCTGCTGGCCGAGACCGTCGCCACCGTGCGGGACGGGCTGCGGCGCCACGACGACCTGCGCAGCGACCTGGTCCGGTACACCGAGGACGTGAAACAGCTCGCCGAGAACCTCCCCGTCGCGGCGGAGCGTGCCGCCGGGCCCCCGTCGGCGCCGGCCCGGATCCCCCTCGAGGCGGTGCCCGACCTGGCCACCAACTTCGCCGAGGTGCTGGCCCCCGGACCCCCGATCCTGTCCACCTTCGTCCGCCTGGAGATGCAGCGGGTGATCGGGTACATGACGGACCTCACCACCCTGACCGTGGAGTGCCCCGGCGAGAACCACGACTGGCTGCTCGCCCTCACCCGCGCCGCGGAGGAGTCCATCTGCGCCACCAGCACCTCCGTCGACCGGGAGTTCTGGAACAGCGAACCGGCCAGCCGCTACCTCCACGCCCAGCAGGAGGCGATCGACGAGCACGGGGTGCCGGTGCGGCGGCTGTTCCTGCTGGAGAGCGCGCGGGAACTGGACGACCGGCTGCTGCGGCTGTGCGAGGAGCAGGAGGTGCTGCACATCGAGGTGCGCGTGGCGGTCCTGCCGGAGCTGCCGCCGCACCTGCTGCGCGGCACCACCAACGACTTCATCGTCTACGACGAGGCGGTGTCCTTCGAGATCGACCAGGACCTGCGCGACGTCAACATCAGGACCCGCCTCATCGCGCGGCCGGACCACGTCCAGGACCGGATGAAGCGCTTCCGGGACCTCTGGGAGGCCGGCATGACCCTGCGGGAACTGGAGGTGCGGGTCGACGACGAGGAGGACGGCACCTGGATGGTCGACCGGGGCTGAGCGGGCCCGGACGGCTCGCCCGCCCCTCGCTCGCCCCCGTACTCCCCCGGGAGCACCCCCGCGCCCGCGCCGTCCCGCGCGGTACCCCGCACCTCGCCCCCGGGCCCGACGAGCCGTCCCCCCCGGTGCCGGGAGTCCGGAGACCGGTCCGGACGTCCGACCGAAGGGAGACCCGTCTCCCGGGGGCCGCGAGGACACGCCCACGGCGGCGGCGCGCCGTGCCCTGGGCGGTGGCCGGCCCGGTGCTCGTCGGACCGTTCGCCGGGAAGTCCGGCGGCGGCCTCCCCGGGTGCGGGCCGGCCGGCGTGCGGGAGCGGGCGCGCAGCGTGGGCGGCGCACTCGACGCCGGAGCACGCGCGGGAGGCGGTTTCCGGGTACGCGCGGCCCTGCCGCCGTACCCCGCGACGACGGCTTCGGCCGTTGTTCCGGCTCCGACCCCGGCTCCGGCTCCGACCGCGGCTCCGGCGAAGCCCGTCCCGGCCGCGGGTCTCAGGGCGCGGGGCGGACGACGAAGACCTGGCGGTCCTCGCGCCGGCACGGTTCCACCACCGCCTCGGTCCCCGCCTCCGCGACCGCGTCCCCGATGCCCACGCAGCCGCGGCCCTCGACGCGGATCGCGTAACGCCGGCTTCCGTCCGGCCCGGCCGGCTCGAAGCGGAACCGGCTGGTCTGCTCGCAGGCGTCCCACGGCTCCAGCAGCCCGGCGCCCGGTCCCGCGGTCAGGGCCTTCAGACAGCCGTATCCGTGATCGGGGTGGTGCCACTGGATCCTGAACGCGTCCCCGCCCAGGGGCACGAGCCTGGTCTCCTGCGGGGCGACCTCGTCGCACGGCCGCTGCACCGCGACCAGCGAGCGGTACCGGTCGGCCGGTCCGTCGGTCAGGCAGAGGCCGTCGGCCGACACGGGGCGGATCTGGACCCGTCCCTGGGGCAGGGGCTTGGCCCGGGTCTGCCCCGCCGGCGGATCGGCCGCCGCCGTGCTCCGTCCGCTCCCGCCGCTGTCGCCCTCCTCGTCCGGGGCGGTGACGACCCACACGAGACCGGCCAGCGCGGCGGCCGTCAGCACGGCCACCGCCCCCGGCACGAGCCGCCCGCGGCGTGTCCGGCCGAGGGGCCGGGCCGGCGGACCGTCCGCCTCCTCGTCCTCCCGCGCGCCCGCGGTCCCGGCCCGGTCCCCCTCCCGGGCGAGCCGTTCCCTGGTGTCGAGCCACTGCTCCGTCCGGTCGCCGTCGCCGCAGGCCCGCACGAAGGCGGCCAGCAGCTCCGGCCGGGGCAGCGTCCTGCCCCGCAGGACGTCCGCGAGGGTGCTGCGCGGCAGCACGTCGCCGTGCTCGGCGGCGCGCTCCTCCAGCCGGCGGTACGTCAGTCCGGACCGGTCCTTGAGGTCGCGCAGGGCGGCGGTGAACTCGGCCGAGTCACGCGCCCGACGAGGATCCGGGACCTCCACGTTCGCCATGCCGCACATCCTCGGCGGGGGCCGGAGCGGGGGCAATCCTCTTTTGCGTCACCGTCGGGCCCCCGCGCTCCGGCCGGCGCTGCGGGCCGCCGCCCCGGTCAGAGGGTGTGGTGCAGCCAGCGCTGGACGGTGGTGTTGACGCTGCCGGACAGCGCGCTGAGGCTGTCGATGGCCTCGCGGTCCTCGGGGCGGGGCGGGATGCCGGCCGCGGTGAGGGCCGCCTGGAGTTCCAGCCGCCGGCGGTCGCGCGGGGCGATGGAGGCGCCGAGGCGGTCGGCCGGGTTCGGCGGTGCCAGCAGGTAGTCGGTCTCGGCGAAGGCGTGGTGCGGGCCGTGCTCGAAAGCGGTGGCGGTCATGTCGGTCTCCTCGCCCGGGGGTGTCGGTTCTGCAGGACAGGAGACCGGCCGCGCCCGCCCCGGTTGCGGACGCGGCGAAACGTCACGCCAACGGCGTCATCGACAGTTCATCGTCCGGTCCGACGAACGGTCCGGGCGCCGCCGGCGGGAGGGGCGCGAGGACCGCGGGTGTCGGTCCTGCGTCCCGCGTGAGTGCAAAGGACTCCTTGCAAAGAAACCCTTGCAACGGGTCCTTTGCACAGATACCTTGGTGCTCATGGATGAGCTCCGGGACGTGAAGGTCCACCATCTCGACGCCCGCTCGTTGCGCGGGCTCGCGCATCCCCTGCGCATGCGGCTGCTGAACGCCCTGCGGCGCGGCGGGCCGGCCACCGCGTCCCAACTGGCCGCGAAGCTCGGTGAGTCCAGCGGAGCCACCAGCTACCACCTGCGTCAGCTCGCCGCGTACGGCTTCGTGGAGGACGCGCCGGAACACGGCAAGGGGCGGGAGCGGTGGTGGAAGGCGGCCCACGAAGGGGTGAGCTTCGACGACACCCTCCTCAGGGACCGCGATCCCGAAGTGCGCGGAGCCGTCGACCTGTTCCTGCACGAGGTCGCGAACCAGCACACCCAGGAGCTGGCGACCTGGCTCGGCACCCGCGACGACTGGCCCGAGACGTGGCGTCGCGCCTCGGACATGAGCGACTGGACGCTGAGTCTCACGCCCGAGCTCGCCCGCGAGTTCATCGAGAAGGTGCACGCCCTCGCGGAGAGCTACCGCCCGCTCGCCCCCGGGGACGATGCTCCGGACGCCAGGCAGGTGCGCTTCCACAGTCACGTCATCCCCGTCCCCGCGGACCGGGAGGCCGGCCGGTGAGCCCGGAGACCCATCTCGCCCTGCACCACGCCCGCGCCGCCGAACTGCGCGCGGAGGCCGGCGTCCACCGCCTCGGCCGGGCGGCGCGCGGCCCCCGGAGCCCTCGCGGCCTCCGCAGCCGCCTCGGCTGGGTCCTCGTGGAGGTCGGCCTGCGGCTGGCCACCACCTCCCGGGCGACGGCCGCGGTTCCCTGCCCCTGACGTCTCCGGCGGCGGCGCACGTCCCGGTCGGGTGAGTCCCGTCGGCTCCCGCCTGCCCCGCACATCCGGCCGACGGCCTCGTCACCGCGGAGCCCGCCCCCGGGCCGGGGACGGCGCCGGCGGCCGCGTGCGCCCGTGCCCGTGGTCGCGGTGGGGTGCTTCGGACGTGGGTGACAATGGGTGTCATGAGTCTGTTCCGCGACGACGGCATCGTGCTGCGCACCCAGAAGCTGGGGGAGGCGGACCGGATCATCACACTGCTCACGCGCGGTCACGGACGCGTACGCGCCGTGGCGAGGGGGGTGCGCCGGACGAAGTCGAAGTTCGGTGCGCGCCTCGAACCGTTCTCGCACGTGGACGTGCAGTTCTTCTCGAAGGGGAGCGAGCTGGTCGGGCGCGGCCTGCCGCTGTGCACGCAGAGCGAGACCATCGCGCCGTACGGCGGCGAGATCGTCACCGACTACGCCCGCTACACCGCCGGCACGGCGATGCTGGAGACCGCCGAGCGGTTCACCGACCACGAGGGGGAGCCGGCGGTGCAGCAGTACCTGCTGCTGGTCGGGGCCCTGCGGACGCTCGCCCGGGGCGAGCACGCGCCGCACCTCGTCCTCGACGCGTTCCTGCTGCGCTCCCTCGCCGTCAACGGCTACGCGCCCAGCTTCGGCGACTGCGCGAAGTGCGGGATGCCCGGGCCGAACCGGTTCTTCTCGGTCGCGTCCGGCGGTTCCCTCTGCGTCGACTGCCGGGTGCCCGGCAGCGTCGTACCCTCACCGCAGGCCCTGGAGCTGCTCGGCGCGCTGCTCACGGGAGACTGGGGGACCGCGGACGCGTGCGAGGCCCGGTACGTCCGGGAGGGGAGCGGGCTGGTGTCCGCCTACCTGCACTGGCACCTGGAGCGCGGGCTGCGCTCGCTCCGGTACGTCGAGAAGTGAGCACGAGGAGCGTGCGACTCCCGAGGAGCGGGGCCGTGAGGAGCACGCACCGCGAGAGACAAGCAACGCGAAGAGACAAGCACCGAACGTCGGCACGAGGAGACGAGAGACACATGGCCGTACGCGGGTTCCTGGGGCGTCAGCGCCGGGAGTACAGGACGCCGGAACCGCACCCCTCCGGCGCGCGGCCCCCGAAGCTCCCCGGCGAGCTGGTCCCGAACCACGTGGCGATCGTCATGGACGGCAACGGGCGCTGGGCCAAGGAGCGGGGGCTGCCGCGCACCGAGGGGCACAAGGTCGGCGCCGAGCGGGTGCTGGACGTGCTGCAGGGCGCGATCGAGATGGGCGTGGGGGCCATCTCCCTGTACGCCTTCTCCACCGAGAACTGGAAGCGCTCGCCGGACGAGGTGCGCTTCCTGATGAACTTCAACCGGGACTTCATCCGCAAGTCCCGGGACCAGCTGGACGAGCTCGGGGTGCGGGTGCGCTGGGTGGGGCGGATGCCCAAGCTGTGGAAGTCGGTGGCCAAGGAGCTCCAGATCGCCCAGGAGCAGACGAAGGACAACGACCGGCTGACGCTGTACTTCTGCATGAACTACGGCGGCCGCGCGGAGATCGCCGACGCCGCGCAGGCGCTCGCGCAGGACGTGCGGGCCGGACGGCTCGACCCGTCGAAGGTGAACGAGAAGACCTTCGCCGGGTACCTCTACTACCCGGACATGCCGGACGTGGACCTGTTCCTGCGGCCGAGCGGTGAGCAGCGCACGTCCAACTACCTGCTCTGGCAGAGCGCGTACGCCGAGATGGTCTTCCAGGACGTCCTGTGGCCGGACTTCGACCGCCGTGACCTGTGGCGGGCCTGCCTCGAGTTCGCCTCCCGGGACCGCCGGTTCGGCGGCGCGATCCCGAACGAGGAGCTGCTGGCCATGGAGGGCGAGCAGTAGGAGCGGACGGAACGCGGGAGGGGGGGGGGGGGGGGCCCCCCCCCCCCCCCCCCCGGGGGGTTTCGCTGGCGCGGGGGCGACCGCCCCCCCCTCCGGGGCCTCGGAGGTCCAACGCCTTGGCCCACGTTACAGAGTCGCCTCTTGAT
>NZ_JBVITR010000026.1:3701-52400 GCF_055574875.1 Streptomyces sp. NPDC034670 | reverse complement strand
CGGGTAAGAAACCCAAAGAAGGAGCGGTTACACGCAAGAAGAGAAAACAGCCCCCCCCCCCCCCCCCCCGCGCCCCCCCCCCCCCCCCCCCCCCCCCCCCCCCCGCCGGGTGGGTTCAGCTGTCGCGGGACACCGCGCACTCCGCGCAGGTGCCGAAGATCTCGACCGTGTGGGCCACGTTGACGTAGCCGTGTTCGGCGGCGACGGCCTCGGCCCACTTCTCCACGGCCGGCCCCTCCACCTCGACCGCCTTGCCGCAGGTGCGGCAGACCAGGTGGTGGTGATGGTCGTCGGTGGAGCAACGGCGGTAGACGGACTCGCCCTCGGCGGTGCGCAGGACGTCGACCTCACCGGCGTCGGCGAGGGACTGCAGGGTGCGGTAGACCGTGGTGAGTCCCACCGAGTCGCCCTTGTGCTTGAGCATGTCGTGGAGCTCCTGCGCGCTGCGGAACTCGTCGACCTCCTGGAGCGCAGCCGCCACAGCGGCCCGCTGCCGAGTGGCGCGGCCCTTCACGGGCGGTCCAGCGGTGGTCACCGTTGCCTCCTCACATCTGCCTCTGCCGGGGCCATTGTGCCAGTCCGGGCGGAGGCGGGTCAGACGCCCGCCCCGTCGGGGGCCGTGCGGCCGGCGGGGATCGCGCACTCCGCGGGGTCGCCGCCGGGGTGCGCGGCGGCCAGCGCCCGGGCGCGGCGGCGGGCCAGCGGGGCGGCCAGTGCGGTCAGCACGACGAACGCGCCGATCGTCAGCAGCACGATCGTCGCGCCGGGCGGCACGTCCTGGTAGTAGGAGGTGACCGTGCCGCCGAGGGTCACGCTCACGCCGATCCCGACGGCGAGGGCGAAGGTGGCGGCGAAGCTGCGGCCGATCTGCTGGGCCGCCGCGACGGGGACCACCATGAGCGCGCTCACCAGCAGCAGGCCGACCACGCGCATCGCGACCGTGACCGTGACCGCCGCCGTGACCGCCGTCAGCAGGTTCAGCAGGCGCACCGGCAGGCCCGTGACCCGCGCGAACTCCTCGTCCTGGCTGACCGCGAACAGCTGTCGGCGCAGACCGACCGTGACCAGGACGACGAACGCGGCCAGGACGCAGATGGCCGTCACGTCGGACTCGGAGACCGTCGACAGGGAGCCGAACAGGTAGGACGTGAGGTTCGCGTTGGAGCCGGTCGGGGCGAGGTTGATGAACATGACGCCGCCCGCCATGCCGCCGTAGAAGAGCATGGCGAGGGCGATGTCGCCGCGGGTCCGGCCGTACCAGCGGATCAGCTCCATCAGGACGGCGCCGAGGACGGAGACGAGCGCGGCCATCCACACCGGCGACCAGCTGAGCAGGAAGCCGAGGCCGACGCCGGTCATGGCGACGTGGCCGATGCCGTCGCCCATCAGGGCCTGGCGGCGCTGGACGAGGTAGATGCCGACGGCGGGGGCGGTGATGCCGACCAGGACGGCGGCGAGCAGCGCCCGCTGCATGAAGGCGTAGTTCAGGAATTCCATCGGATCAGCTCAGCAGTCCCGTGCGGATCGGTTCGGCGCCCGCCGGTGCGTGCGGGTGGACGTGGTCGTGGCCGGGCAGGGCGTGCTGGCCGACGGCCTTCGGGGGCGGCCCGTCGTGCAGGACGCAGCCGTCGCGCAGGACGACCGCCCGGTCGATCAGGGGCTCCAGCGGGCCCAGTTCGTGCAGGACGAGCAGGACGGTGGCGCCCTCGGCGACCTGGACCCGCAGGGTCTCGGCGAGGACCTCCTGGCTGGCCAGGTCCACGCCCGCCATCGGCTCGTCCATGATCAGCAGTTCGGGTCCGGCGGCGAGCGCGCGGGCGATCAGCACCCGCTGGTGCTGGCCGCCGGAGAGCGCGTCGACGGAGTCCCCGGCCCGGTCCGCCATGCCGACCAGGTCCAGGGCGCGGCGCACCGCCTCGCGGTCGGCCTTGCGGAAGACGCCGAAGCGGGTGCGCGCCAGGCGGCCCGAGGAGACCACCTCGGTCACCGTCGCCGGCACACCGCTCGCGGCGGTGGTGCGCTGCGGGACGTAGCCCACGCGCGCCCAGTCGCGGAACCGGCGCTGCGGGACGCCGAACAGCTCGATCTCGCCGGCGCCGACCGGCACCTGGCCGATGACGCTGCGCACGGCCGTCGACTTGCCGGAGCCGTTCGCGCCGAGCAGGGCGACGACCTCGCCGCGGTGCACGGTGAGGTCGATGCCGCGCAGGACCGGGCGCGAGCCCAGTTCGGCGCGGACGCCGCGCAGGGATATGGCGGGCTCGTTCATGCCGTCCTCCGTGGGGGCGGGGTGTCCGGGGCCGGTCACTCGGCTCCCAGCGCGGTCTGCAGGGCCTTGAGGTTGGCCTCCATGACCTGGAAGTAGTCGTCGCCGCGGGAGTCGTCGGTGATGCCCTCGACGGGGTCGAGGACGTCCGTCTTCAGCCCGGCGTCGGCGGCGAGGGTCCTCGCGGTCCGGTCGCTGACGAGTGTCTCGTAGAACACGGTGGTGACGCCGTCGGCCCGGGCCGTCTCCGTGAGCTCCTTCACGCGGGCGCCGCTGGGCTCGGCCTCGGGGGACAGGCCGCTGATGGCCTCCTCGGTCAGGCCGTAGCGCTCGGCGAGGTGGCCGAAGGCGGCGTGCGTGGTGATGAAGACGTCGGTCTTGCGGTTCTTCAGCCCGGTCTCGAACGCCTTGTCCAGGTCGTTCAGCTTGCCGACCAGGGCCTCGGTGTTCTTCCGGTAGTCGGCGGCGTGGTCCGGGTCGGCCTTCTCGAAGGCCTTGCCGACGCCCTCGGCGACCTCGGCGTACTTGACCGGGTCGAGCCAGACGTGGGGGTCCTCGCCGCCTTCGTGGTCGTGGTCGTGGCCGTGTTCGTCCTCGTGGCCGTGCTCGTCCTCGTGGGCGTGCTCGTCCTCGTGGCCGTGTCCGTCCGCGGGTGCCCGGAGGGAGGTCAGAGCGGCCGCGTCGATCCTCGTGCCGATCCCGGACTGGTCGATGGCCTCGTCGACGGAGGGCTGCAGGCCCTTGAGGTGGAGGGCCGCGTCGGCCTCCTCGAGCGACGCGATCTGCCGGGTGCTGAGCTCCAGGTCGTGCGGCTCCTGGCCGGGCTGGGTGAGACTGGTGACCCGGACGTGCTCGCCGCCGATCTGCTCGGCGAGGAACGCCATCGGGTAGAACGACGCGACGACGTCGAACTTGTCGGTGCCGCCCGCGGCGGCACTGTCGGAGGAGCAGGCGGAGAGGGCGCCGAGGCCGAGGACGGCGGCCGCGGACAGGGCGGCCGCGGATATGGGGCGTCGTCGTACGTTCATGACAGTCATTTTCAAATATTATGGAAACCGTTGTCAACAAGGCAGGTGGGGGTCCGAACAGGGAGACCGATTGGTTGAGGGGTGGTCCTCGCCGGTAACCTGGGTCATTCGCTGGAAGCATCTCGCTTCGTCGCCCGTCGTCGTAATGAAGAGAGCACCGTGGCCGCCGACAAGATCGACACCATCGTCAGCCTGAGCAAGCGCCGTGGCTTCGTATTCCCCTGCAGTGAGATCTACGGCGGCCAGCGTGCCGCCTGGGACTACGGGCCGCTGGGTGTCGAGCTCAAGGAGAACCTCAAGCGCCAGTGGTGGCGCTACATGGTGACGTCGCGCGAGGACGTGGTCGGAATCGACTCGTCCGTCATCCTGGCCCCCGAGGTGTGGGTGGCCTCCGGCCACGTCGCCACCTTCACGGACCCGTTGACCGAGTGCACCTCCTGCCACAAGCGGTTCCGCGCGGACCACCTGGAGGAGGCCTACGAGGAGAAGAAGGGCCACGCCCCGGAGAACGGCCTCGCCGACCTCAACTGCCCCAACTGCGGCAACAAGGGCACCTTCACCGAGCCCAAGCAGTTCTCGGGCCTCCTCTCCACCCACCTCGGCCCCACGCAGGACTCCGGCTCCATCGCCTACCTGCGCCCCGAGACCGCCCAGGGCATCTTCACCAACTTCGCCCAGGTGCAGACCACTTCGCGCCGCAAGCCGCCGTTCGGCATCGCCCAGATGGGCAAGTCCTTCCGCAACGAGATCACGCCCGGCAACTTCATCTTCCGCACCCGCGAGTTCGAGCAGATGGAGATGGAGTTCTTCGTCAAGCCGGGCGAGGACGAGAAGTGGCAGGAGTACTGGATGGAGCAGCGCTGGAACTGGTACACCGGTCTCGGCCTGCGCGAGGAGAACATGCGGTGGTACGAGCACCCGCAGGAGAAGCTCTCCCACTACTCCAAGCGCACCGCCGACATCGAGTACCGCTTCCAGTTCGGCGGCAGTGAGTGGGGCGAGCTGGAGGGCGTCGCCAACCGCACCGACTTCGACCTCGGCGCGCACTCCAAGGCGTCCGGCCAGGACCTCTCCTACTTCGACCAGGAGGCCGGCGAGCGCTGGACGCCGTACGTCATCGAGCCGGCGGCCGGTGTCGGCCGGGCGATGCTCGCCTTCCTGCTCGACGCCTACGTCGAGGACGAGGCGCCCAACGCCAAGGGCAAGCTGGAGAAGCGGACCGTGCTGCGGCTCGACCACCGCCTGGCCCCGGTGAAGGTCGCGGTGCTCCCGCTGTCCCGCAACCCCGAGCTGTCGCCCAAGGCGAAGGGCCTGGCGCAGACGCTGCGACAGAACTGGAACATCGAGTTCGACGACGCCGGCGCCATCGGCCGCCGCTACCGCCGCCAGGACGAGATCGGTACGCCGTTCTGCGTGACCGTCGACTTCGACACGCTGGACGACAACGCGGTGACCGTGCGCGAGCGCGACACCATGAAGCAGGAGCGCGTCTCGCTGGACCAGATCGAGGGCTACCTGGCCGCGCGTCTGGTCGGCTGCTGAGGCCTTCCCCGACGACCGACTCCGACCGGCCCCCGGCACGGCACCCCCGCGGTGCCCGTGCCGGGGGCCGGTGCGCGTCCGGGAGGGGCGCCGTGTCCCGCCCGGACGCGCACCCGGCCGGCCCGCCCGCCGCCCTACGCGGCCGCCGGATCCACCGTCGCCTGGTGGACCCGGGCCAGGTGCTCCCGCGCCGTGGCGGCCCACGCCGGGAACCGGGCGCCCCCGCGCCAGCCGCAGGTGCCGCACCTGAGTGTGCGCTGCACGCCGGCGCGTTGCACGCGCACGACGTGCCGGCGGCCGTGCAGGTCCCATCGGCTGACCTCGCCCGTGTCGATCTGCGGCATGACCCCTCCCGGTGTCCACGGCGCCGACGGTGTCGACGGCGTTCGCGTCGCGCTGTCGTCGTCCTTGTGCCCGCGTTCGGGGACGGCAAGGAGGGCGCGGCGGGAACGGGGCCGCCGGGTCCGGAGCCGGCTTCCCGCCGTCAGCCGGCGTACGCGCCGGCGGAGCGCCGCGCCTCGCGCCGCCCCGCGTAGCGCTCCCTGCGGTTTCCCGCCCTGGCCCACCGCTGCCGCTCCCTGATGGGGGAGCGCCTCTTGCATCCCGAGCAGCAGTGGGCGCCGGGCAGCCGTCCGACGTCCGCACCGCTTCCGGTGCGGGCGCGGCGTCCGGGGGCACCGTCTACTGCCGGGCGTCCGCTCCCGCCGCCCGGCAGGTCGGTGCCGGGTCCAGCCGCTCGGCCGTGCGCCGTGCCGTCTCGCGGGCCCAGCGGCCCGAGGTCGCCGCGCCCACCACCAGGACCAGGAAGCCGCAGCCGGTGATGATCCACCAGCCGGGCCGGGCCGCCGGTACGAAGGCCTCCGCGTACGGCGACGAACCCACCCCGGCCGCCAGGACCGCGCCGACCACCGCGACCCCCAGCGCCTGGCCCAGCTGGCGGCTGGTGGACGCGACCGCCGAGGCCACCCCCGCCTGGGCGACCGGCATGCCGGAGACGGCGGTGTTGGTGATGGGGGCGTTGACGAAGCCGAAGCCGACGCCGAACAGGACGTAGCCGACGAAGAGGGCGGTGCGGGAGGTCTCGGCCTCGAAGAGGGCGAACAGCAGTCCGCTCACCGTCATCGCGGTGCCCGCGACCAGCAGCGGAAGGCGCGGGCCCCGGCTGCCGACCAGACGGCCGGAGAGCGGGGCGCACAGGAAGGTGGAGGCGGCCATCGGGAGCATCCACAGACCGGCCTCCAGGGCGCTCAGCCCCCGGACGTTCTGCAGGTGGAGCGTGGTCAGGAAGAGGAATCCGCCGAGCGCCGCGAACGCGCTCACCGCGATCACCGTGGCCCCGCTGAACGGCGCCGAGCGGAAGAAGCGGAGGTCGATGAGGGGTTCGCGGCGGCGGGGCTCGTAGTACAGGAGGGCGAGCAGGGCGGCGAGCGCGAGGGCGGCGAAGGGGACGGTCGCCGCGAGGGTGGTGTGCGGGGCCTCGATGATCGCGTACGTCAGGGAGCCGAACAGGACGACGACCAGGAGCTGGCCGACCGGGTCGGGGCGGCGGGCCCGGGGCGCGCGGGACTCCGGGACGAAGCGCAGGGTGAGCAGGAGGGCGGCGAGTCCCACCGGCAGGTTGATCCAGAAGATCGAGCGCCAGCCGACCGAGTCCACCAGCAGGCCGCCCACCAGCGGACCGGCGGCCATCGAGAGGCCGACGACCGCGCCCCACGCGCCGATCGCGCGGGCGCGTTCGCGGGGATCGGTGAAGGTGTTGGTGATGATCGACATGGCGACCGGGTTGAGCATCGAGCCGCCCACCGCCTGCACCGCCCGGAAGGCCACCAGCGCCTCGAGGTTCGGGGCGAGCGAGCACAGCAGCGAGCCGAGGGTGAAGACCACCAGGCCCGTCATGAAGACCCGCTTGCGGCCGATCCGGTCGGCCGTGGAGCCCGCGAGCATCAGCAGCGAGGCGAGGACGAGGGTGTAGGCGTCGATGGTCCACTGGAGCCCCGCGGTGCTCGCGTGCAGCTCCCGCTGCAGGGAGGGCAGGGCGACGTTCAGGACGGTGTTGTCCAGACTCACGATCAGCAGGCTCATGCAGCAGATCGCGAGGACCAGCGCGCGCCGGCCGGAACTGAGCTCGGGCATGGCGTTCATCATAGGCGCACGTCGATAGTGCGGTTAACTAATGACCGTTACACGATCACCGTGACGGGCACCCCGCGGCATGCGGGACAATGGGGGAATGCCCGCGTCCACGTCCACGCACCCGACGAACCCGACCCTGCGGATCGGCCCGCACACGGTCCGGCCGCCCGTCGTGCTCGCCCCCATGGCGGGCATCACCAACGCGCCCTTCCGCACGCTCTGCCGGGAGTTCAGCGGGGGCAAGGGACTGTTCGTCAGCGAGATGATCACCACCCGGGCGCTGGTCGAACGCAACGAGAAGACCATGCAGCTGATCAGGTTCGACGCGAGCGAGACACCGCGTTCGATCCAGCTGTACGGCGTCGACCCGGCGACCGTCGGCAAGGCCGTCCGCATGATCGTCGAGGAGGACCTCGCCGACCACATCGACCTCAACTTCGGCTGCCCGGTCCCCAAGGTGACCCGCAAGGGCGGCGGCTCGGCCCTCCCCTACAAGCGGAACCTGCTGCGCGCCATCCTGCGCGAGGCGGTCGCCGGGGCCGGGGACCTGCCGGTGACGATGAAGATGCGCAAGGGCATCGACGACGACCACCTGACCTACCTGGACGCCGGGCGGATCGCGGTCGAGGAGGGCGTGCGGGCCGTCGCGCTGCACGGCCGCACCACCGCCCAGCACTACGGCGGCACCGCCGACTGGGACGCCATCGCCCGGCTGAAGGAACACGTCCCGGAGATCCCGGTGCTCGGCAACGGCGACATCTGGTCGGCCGGGGACGCGCTGCGGATGGTGCGCGAGACGGGCTGCGACGGAGTCGTCGTGGGCCGCGGCTGCCTCGGCCGGCCGTGGCTGTTCGCGGACCTGGTGGCGGCCTTCGAGGGACGCCCCGACGACCTCGCGCGCCCCACGCTGCGCGTGGTCGCCGACGTCATGGTCCGGCACGCGACCCTGCTCGGGGAGTGGATCGGGGACGAGGCGCGCGGGGTGGTCGACTTCCGCAAGCACGTCGCCTGGTACCTGAAGGGCTTCGCGGTCGGCTCGGAGATGCGCAGGCGGCTCGCGGTCGCCTCCTCGCTGGCGGAACTGCGGTCCGGGCTGGACGAACTGGACCTGGACCAGCCCTGGCCGGCCGGCGCGGACGGTCCCCGCGGCCGTACGTCCGGCAACAACCGGGTGGCGCTGCCGGACGGCTGGCTGAAGGACCCGTACGCGTGCGCGGGCGTCGGCGAGGACGCCGAACTCGACACGTCCGGCGGCTGACCGGCACCGCCCGGACCGCGGGGCTCCGCCCCGTGCGGAGCCCGCGCGCACGGCTCCCGATCCGCACGGTCGCACGCGTACGGCCCCGCTCCCTGGGGAACGGGGCCGTACGGGGGCCGGACCGCTCAGGCCGCCGGCTGCGGCGGGGCCGCGTCGTCCTCGGGACGCTCGGGGTGGCGGCGCAGGTGGACGACGGCGCCCACCAGGCCGCCCCAGACGATCACGATGGCCACGATCAGCATGATGATCGCACTCGTCGACATCAGTTCTTCCCCCCTTCGGGTGCGTCGGAGCCGGAACCGGAGCCGGTGCCCACCCCCGCGGCGGAGACCGGACCGGCCTCCGCGGCCGCTTCGGAGTCGGCGGAGCGCCAGGGCACCAGGCTGAGGACCACGCCGACGAGCAGCGCCCCCGCGGCGACGCCCCAGCCCGCCCAGAGCAGGAACTCCGTCGGGTAGCCCTCGTAGTTCTCGGCGAACTCCGCGCGCAGGCTGTCGACCATCATCCAGCCGAGCACCAGCGGGGTGACGATGCCGAGGCAGACCAGCCACCAGCGGCCGACCCGCATCGTGGAGACGTCGTTGGCGTGCTTCTGGAAGGCGGGCAGCCGCCGCAGCACCCAGCCCACGAGGACGAGCGAGGCCAGCGCGGCGAGCACGATGCCGTACTGGTTGATGAAGTGGTCCGCCGCGTCCAGCAGGTAGATGCCGCTGTCGGTCGGGAAGACGAGGACCGACACCAGGGCGACGGCCCCGCCGACGCCCAGGACCGCCGGGACCCGGCGCATGCCGGTGCGGTCCTGCACGGCGGCGAT
Source organism: Streptomyces sp. NPDC034670 (assembly GCF_055574875.1). Taxonomy (NCBI): domain Bacteria; kingdom Bacillati; phylum Actinomycetota; class Actinomycetes; order Kitasatosporales; family Streptomycetaceae; genus Streptomyces; species Streptomyces sp. NPDC034670. The sequence goes on along the minus strand of NZ_JBVITR010000026.1, from coordinate 43,359 downwards.
GACGACCTGCACGATGCTGATCAGCGAGGTGAGGCCGGCGATCACCAGCGAGGTGAAGAACAGCACGCCGAACAGCGTGCCCATCGGCATCTGGGAGATGACCGTCGGGAACGCCACGAACGCCAGGCCGATGCCGGAGCTCGCGACCTCGTTCACCCCGACGCCCTGGGCCGCGGCCATGAAGCCGAGGGTGGCGAACACGCCGATGCCCGCGAGGATCTCGAAGGCGCTGTTGGCGAAGCCGGCGACCATCGCGGTGCCGGTGAGGTCCGAGCGCTTCTTCAGGTACGAGGCGTACGTGATCATGATGCCGAAGCCGATGGACAGCGAGAAGAAGATCTGGCCGTACGCGGCGACCCACACGCTGCCGTCGCCGAGCGCCGACCAGTCCGGCCGGAACAGGCCGTCCAGTCCCGCGGCGGCACCGTCGAGCGTGAGCGCGCGCACGACCAGGACGACGAAGAAGAGCACCAGCAGCGGGATGAAGAACTTGTTGGCCTTCTCGATCCCGTTGCGGATGCCGAGCGCCAGGATGACCAGCACGACCACCCAGACCGCGAGGAGCGGCCAGAGCACCCCGTCCACGTAGGACGACATGACGCCGGGCTTCTCGGCGGCCTGGAGGAAGTCGCCGAAGAAGAAGGCGTTGGCGTCGTCGCCCCACTGCTCGCCGAAGGAGTAACCGATGTAGCGCACCGCCCAGGCGAGGATGACGGCGTAGTAGGCGGCGACCACGAAGCAGATCGCGACCTGCCACCAGCCGATCGCCTGCGCGGGTCTGGACAGCTTGCGGAAGGCCGCCGGGGGCGACTTCCGGAATCGGTGGCCGATCGAGTACTCGAGGATGAGCAACGGGATGCCGGCGGTCAGCAGCGCGACGAGGTACGGCAGGAGGAAGGCCCCGCCGCCGTTGTCGTAGGCAACGGCGGGGAAGCGCCAGATGTTGCCGAGGCCGATCGCCGATCCGATCGCGGCGAACAGGAAGCCCGCGCGGCTTCCCCACTGCTCACGGGAAGGACTGGACATGATCACGGTTCCTTGGTCTTTTCTTGCGTAGCGCGGCACGCTAGCAACAAGAACGCCTGGCGAACAGGGGTCGTCGCATAACGGTCACGCCCGTCGCCGCCGGGCCCGGCGGGCGGTGTCGTCCAAGGTCACGGCCGGGTCGCGCGGCCGGCCGGGCCGGGGTCGCCGCTCCCCTCCCCGCCGGCCGTCCGCGGCGGGGAGGCCAGGGCCTTTCGCTCGGCTCGGGCCGGGCTCGCGGGGGCCGGCCCGGTTCAAACGAAAGGCACTAGCCGCCGGCCGGGTGCGGAACGGAACCGTAGGCCTTCAGGAAGCGGTCGCGGAACGCGTCCATCCGCCACACCGGCGCGTCCTCGGCCGGCCGCAGGCCCTCCGTCCACTTCCAGTCGGCGATCTTCTCCAGCACCTCCGGGTCCTTGGCGACGACCGACACCGGCACGTCGCGGCTCGCGCGGGGGCCGCTGACCCGGGCGATGGGCTGGTGGTCGCCGAGGAAGACCAGGACGGTGTCGTCGGTGCCGTAGCGCTCGAGCCACTGGAGGAGGCTGGTGACCGAGTACTGGATCGACCGGCCGTACTCCCGCCGGGACTCGGTGGTGTCGGCGATGACGTCGGCGGACTTCCGCCCGTTCTTCTCGATGGCGTCGAAGACCGAGCCGTCGCCGATCTCGTCCCAGCCGACCAGCTCGGGGATCGGCGCCCAGGGCTGGTGGCTGGAGGTCAGGATGACCTCCGACATCAGCGGCCGGTCGCGCTCGCGGCCGTGCTCCAGGCGCTGGAAGGCCTCCAGGGCGTACTGGTCGGGCATCGTCGACCAGCTGAACTTCGGGCCCCGGTACCCGAGGTCGAAGGCGTCGTAGACCTTGTCGAGCCCGTACCACTTCGCCTCCGGCCAGGCCTTCTGCACGCCCGGCATGACGCCGACGGTGTCCCAGGCGCCGGTTCTGCGGAACGCCCCGGTGAGGGTGAGGCGGTCGCCGGCGGTGACGGTGCGGTAGCGCTGCTGGTTGTCGATCCACAGGCCGGACAGGGCCGTGGAGTGGCCGAGCCAGCTGCTGCCGCCGAAGGTCGACGAGGTGAGCCAGCCGCTGCGGGCCCGGTAGCCGGCCCGCGCGAGCGCCTCGGTGTGCGTGTCGAGGGTGCGCCTCACGCCGGGAGCGATGAGGGGGTCCTCGACGGCGGTGCGGCCGTAGCTCTCGATGAAGGCGAAGACGACGTCCTTGCCGCGCAGGTCCGGGAGGAGCTGCGCGGGCGGGGTGGCCCCGAAGGCGTCGGCCCGCGCCTCCTTCGCGAACGCCGCCTCGTCGCGCAGGGTGTCCGCGACCCGCTCGGCCTGCGCCCGCATGGCCTTGGCGGCACGGTCGGAGGCGACCGGCACACCGGAGATCTGCAGGCCGAGGGCGGTGCAGGTGATCCACACGGTCGCCGCCACCAGCGCGCCCCGGGTGGCGCGGGAGCGGTGCCGGGCCAGCAGGTTGCCCAGCCGGACGGCGGCCAGCGCCGGGAGGGCCACCAGGAGCAGGGCGAGGAGGACCGCGCCGACCGCGGCCGCGGTGGCGGCCGTGCCGCTCACCGAGTCCTCGACGTACGCCTGGGCGTCGTCGAGCAGTTCCCAGTCGAGGACGACGTTGAAGCGCCGGCCCAGGTACTCGACGAACCCCATGTCCAGCAGGTTCAGCACGGCCAGGACGCCGATGCCCGCCCCGTACAGCGCCGCCGCCGCGATCCGCGGGCGGCGCGGCAGGGCGAGCAGCAGCACGGCCCCGACGATCGCCTCGGCGGGTATCCGCAGGAACTGGCCCGGACGGAGCGCGGCGACGGTGTCGGGCAGCAGCAGGGCGCCGACGAGGAGGACGGCGGAGAGGACGTGCACGCCCCGGCGGGCGGCGCGCGCGGCGGCCGGGTGCGCGCCGCGCACGTCCGCGAGACGGGTGCGCGGACGGCGGAGGAGGGAGGGGCGGGGGACCGCGCAGGGAGGGGGCGCCGCGGACCCGGACCCGGACCCGGTGCCGGCGCCGGACCCGGTTCCGGTGCCTGTGCCGGACCCGGTTCCGGCCCGTGGTTGCTCGTCGGTGTCCGGTGTCCCGGTTCGTGGTTGCTCGTCGGTGTCCGGTGTCCCGGTTCGTGGTTGCTCGTCGGTGTCCGGTGTCTCGGTTCGTGGTTGCTCGTCGGTGTCCGGTGTCCCGGCCTGTGGCTGCTCGTCGGTGTCCGGTGTCTCGGTTCGTGGTTGCTCGTCCGCGTCCGGTGTCCCGGCCTGCGGCCGCTCGTCCGTGCCCGGCTTCTCCGTCTCCTCGCTCCTCCCGTTCTCTTCGGTCTTCCGTGCCGGTCGGCGCAAGCGTGAGGAGCCAGGCACCCGGAGGTCCTTCCGTACCCGTGCGGAACTCGGTCGATGCGGCGGACCCGGCGTGGGGGTCCGGGTCCGCCGCCGTTCCGTACGGGCGCGTGGGCCGATGTGTTCAGTCCGCCGGGGTTCCGGTGGCTCCACCCGCCCCGGCGCACGTCCGCATCGTGGGATCGGGCTCTCCGCACCGGCGTGATTCTCGCCACCCTTGATAGGGGATCCGCTCATATGAGCGGATCATGGGTGGCTGCACTTCTCAAAGTCTGGCACTCAGTGCCACCTCGCGATCGTTCATCGGGCGAAATCAGAGGTGCGAGTTGCTGCTCATCTGAGCGGTCGAGTGGGCTTGAGGGCGATGCCTGTCTTCAAGAAGTGAAAACATCCGGCCATGTCGGCTTGGCCAAGCTTTGACTTTCGATCCGCTGGCAGGCGACCGGTTACGGGCCCATGACTCACAGGTGGACGTACCCAGACGCCTTTGAACTGGGTATGTTCCTCGCCGTCAGGGCAGCCACCGCGTCCTCGAGGAGTCGAGACCCGTGTCGGAAAACAAAGATCATCATGGAGCTCAGCCGGGCGCGAGCGTTGAGGGCGTGAAGTTCGTCTACGACTTCACCGAGGGCAACAAGGACCTCAAGGACCTGCTCGGTGGCAAAGGGGCCAACCTCGCCGAGATGACCAATCTGGGCCTTCCCGTCCCGCCCGGTTTCACCATCACCACGGAGGCCTGCAAGGTCTACCTGGAGAGCGGCGAGGAGCCGGCGGCACTGCGTGACGAGGTGAGCGCGCACCTCGCCGCCCTCGAGGAGAGGATGGGCAAGAAGCTCGGGCAGGCCGACGACCCCCTCCTCGTGTCGGTCCGCTCCGGGGCCAAGTTCTCCATGCCGGGCATGATGGACACCGTCCTCAACATCGGCCTCTCCGACAAGTCCGTCCAGGGCCTGGCCGAGCAGGCCGGCGACGACCGGTTCGCGTGGGACTCCTACCGGCGCCTCATCCAGATGTTCGGCAAGACCGTCCTCGGCGTCGACGGCGATCTCTTCGAGGAGGCGCTGGAGGCGGCGAAGGCGGCGAAGAAGGTCACGGTCGACACCGAGCTGGAGGCCGCCGACCTCAAGAAGCTCGTCACCAAGTTCAAGAAGATCGTCAAGACCGAGGTCGGCCGGGACTTCCCGCAGGACCCGCGCGAGCAGATGGACCTCGCCATCAAGGCGGTCTTCGACTCCTGGAACGGCGACCGCGCCAAGCTCTACCGCCGCCAGGAGCGCATCCCGCACGACCTGGGCACCGCCGTCAACGTCTGCTCCATGGTCTTCGGCAACCTCGGCCCGGACTCCGGCACCGGCGTCGCCTTCACCCGCGACCCCGCCTCCGGCCAGCAGGGCGTCTACGGCGACTACCTGCAGAACGCCCAGGGCGAGGACGTCGTCGCGGGCATCCGCAACACGGTGCCGCTCGCGGAGCTGGAGCGGATCGACAAGAAGTCGTACGACCAGCTCATGCAGATCATGGAGACCCTGGAGAACCACTACAAGGACCTCTGCGACATCGAGTTCACCATCGAGCGCGGCCGGCTGTGGATGCTGCAGACCCGCGTCGGCAAGCGCACCGCGGGCGCGGCCTTCCGCATCGCCACCCAGCTGGTGGACCAGGGCCTGATCGACGAGGCCGAGGCGCTCACCCGCGTCAACGGCGCCCAGCTCGCCCAGCTGATGTTCCCGCGCTTCGACGAGAACGCCAAGGTCGAGCAGGTCGGGCGCGGCATCGCGGCCTCCCCGGGCGCGGCGGTCGGCAAGGCGGTCTTCGACTCCTACACCGCCGTCAAGTGGTCCCGCTCCGGCGAGCAGGTCATCCTGATCCGCCGCGAGACCAACCCCGACGACCTCGACGGCATGATCGCGGCCGAGGGCATCCTCACCTCGCGCGGCGGCAAGACCTCCCACGCGGCCGTGGTCGCGCGCGGCATGGGCAAGACCTGCGTGTGCGGCGCGGAGGAGCTGGAGGTCGACACCAAGCGCCGCCGGATGACCGTCCCCGGCGGGCACGTCGTGGAGGAGGGCGACCTGATCTCCATCGACGGCTCGACGGGCAAGGTGTACCTCGGCGAGGTCCCGGTCGTCCCGTCCCCGGTCGTGGAGTACTTCGAGGGCCGGATGCACCCGGGCGCCGACGACGCCGACGAGCTGGTCGAGGCCGTGCACCGGATGATGGCCTTCGCCGACCGCAAGCGCCGGCTGCGGGTGCGCGCCAACGCCGACAACGCCGAGGACGCGCTGCGCGCCCGCCGCTTCGGTGCCCAGGGCATCGGCCTGTGCCGCACCGAGCACATGTTCCTCGGGGACCGGCGCGAGCTGGTGGAGCGGCTGATCCTGGCCGACACCGAGGACGAGCGCGAGGAGTCCCTCAAGGCGCTGCTCCCGCTGCAGAAGCGGGACTTCGTCGAACTGTTCGAGGCGATGGACGGCCTCCCGGTCACCATCCGCCTGCTCGACCCGCCGCTGCACGAGTTCCTGCCCGACATCACCGAGCTGTCGGTCCGGGTCGCGCTGGCCGAGTCCCGGCAGGAGCCGCACGAGAACGACCTGCGCCTGCTCCAGGCGGTGCACCGCCTGCACGAGCAGAACCCGATGCTGGGGCTGCGCGGCGTCCGTCTCGGCCTGGTCGTCCCCGGCCTGTTCACCATGCAGGTGCGGGCCATCGCCGAGGCCGCGGCCGAGCGCAGGGGCGCCAAGGGCGACCCGCGCGCGGAGATCATGATCCCGCTGGTCGGCACGGTCCAGGAGCTGGAGATCGTCCGCGAGGAGGCCGACCGGGTCATCGCCGAGGTCCAGGAGGCCACCGGCACCGAACTCAAGCTCGCCATCGGCACGATGATCGAGCTGCCGCGCGCCGCGCTGACCGCCGGTCAGATCGCGGAGGCGGCGGAGTTCTTCTCCTTCGGCACCAACGACCTCACCCAGACGGTGTGGGGCTTCTCCCGGGACGACGTGGAGGCCAGCTTCTTCACGGCCTACCTGGAGAAGGGCATCTTCGGGGTGTCACCGTTCGAGACGATCGACAAGGACGGCGTGGGCTCCCTGGTGAAGCTCGCCGCCGAGGCCGGCCGCAGGACCCGGCCCGACCTCAAGCTCGGCGTCTGCGGCGAGCACGGCGGCGACCCGGAGTCGGTCCACTTCTTCCACGAGGTCGGCCTGGACTACGTCTCCTGCTCCCCGTTCCGCATCCCGGTGGCCCGCCTGGAGGCCGGCCGCGCGGCGGTCACGTCCACCGGGAGCGACCACCGCTAGCCCTTCGGGGCGCACCGGCCCCGGAGCCGTTGCCTGTCACCCGACCACCCTCAACCGATCGGCAACGGCTCCGGATCACGAAAGGGGGGGCGGCGCCCGTGCGGGGGCGCCGCCCCACCCGCGTCTCCGCCGTCTTTCCGCCTCGTCCGCGACGGCGTGACGGGTCCTTCACAGCCGAACCGCAACTTGTCCCCCATCCGGAGGGCCGGGTGGGCGAGAATGTCCGGTCCTGTCGGAGCCCGAGGCACGGAAGCGGTGGGTATGGAGCGGACGGAGCAGGCGGCATCGGCGGCGGCCGGCGAGGCCGGGGGCCGGACGGCCGGGGGCGTGATGTCGCCCGAAGTGCCGTCGCGTCCCGTCCTCGTGCTGCGGACGGGCGCCGCGGCCCCACCGGCCGCCCGCGGCGACCGGCTGGCCGCGCTGGACGGGCTGCGGTTCCTCGCGGCGCTGGCCGTGGCGCTCTTCCACTTCGTCGGCCAGACCCCCGGGACGATGCAGTTCATCTGGGGCCGCCCCTACCAGGAGGTCTTCCCCGAGGCGAACGCCTACTTCGCCTTCGGCCGGCTGGGCGTGGACCTGTTCTTCCTGATCAGCGGTTTCGTCATCTGCATGAGCGCGTGGGGACGCACCCCGCGGGACTTCTTCATCTCCCGCGTGACCCGCCTCTACCCGATGTACTGGGTGGCGATCGCGGTGTCGGCCAGCGTCATCTACCTGCTCGACACCCCGTTCGGGAACCCCCACCCGCAGATGCTGTTCGCCAACCTCACGATGCTGCAGACCCCGCTCGGCGTGGACAACCTGGACTCGGTGTACTGGACGCTGTGGCCGGAGCTCTGCTTCTACCTCACCTTCGCGGTCGTGGTGTGGAAGGGCCTCACCTACCGGCGCGTGGTGATCTTCTGCGGGCTGTGGACGATCGCGGCGGTGCTGGCGCCGACGGCCGACCTGCCGCTGCTCACGCTGCTGGCCAACCCGGTGTCCGCCCCCTACTTCATCGCGGGCATGGCGTTCCACCTCGTCCACCGTTTCCGTTCGACGCCGCTGCTGTGGGGCATCGTGGTCATGTCGTGGCTGCTGGCCCAGCACTTCCTGCTGACACCCCACGGCGGCCGCAACGACTGGGACGCCTGGGCGCCGTGGCGCGGCTGGCCGATCCTGGTGACCACGGTGTTCTTCCTGCTGATCGCCGCCATCGCGCTCGGCTGGACCAGCCGGATCCGCTGGCGCTGGCTGACGGTGGCGGGCACGCTGACCTTCCCGCTGTACCTGCTGCACAACGTGATCGGCGTGACCGTCGCGCACCGGTACGGGGACCGGGTCGACCCGTGGGTGCTGGTCGGGCTCACGGTGACGGGCCTGGTCGTCCTGTCGTACGTCGTGCAGCGGTTCGTCGAGCGCCCGATCGCGGTGGCCGTGCGGCGCCGGCTGAGCAGCGCCGAGTTCGGCCTGAAGCCGCCGGCCCCGCGCCGCCGCTGAGCGGACGGACGGCAACGGCTCCGCATCACGGGGAACGGGGCGGCACCCGTGCGGGGGTGCCGCCCCCGCCCGTGTCCCGGCGCGGGGTCAGTGGGAGGCGCGGCGCCGGCGCACCGCGAGCGTCACGCCGCCCGCGAGGAGCACGGCGGCGCCGCCGGTCGCGAGGTACAGGGTGGTGTTGCTGCCGCCGGTCTCGGCGAGGTCCGTGCCCTTCTCCCGCTCGCCGGTGTCGGAGCCGCTGTTCTCGGCGCCCGCCTCCGTCCCGGTGTCGGTGTCGATGTTCTCGTTGTCGTGCGGGGTGAAGTCCGCGGGCGGCTGGTCGCAGCCGATGCCGTCGCCGTCGCGGTCCAGGTGCTCGCCGTAGTGGTCGTCGCCCTGGGAGATGCTCTCGTACCCGTTGGCGTACGCCTCGGTGCAGTTCTTGAACGGGTGCTCGCCGTCGTGGGCCACGGCGGCGGTGGCGGGCAGGACGGCCAGGGCGAGGGCGGCGAGGGCCGTGGCGGACGGCGTGCGGAGCGGGTTCATGGAGAGGCCCCCAGATCAGGTGCGTGTGCGGGTGCTCGTTTGAGATCAAGAAGCTACTGAGGGGTTCGCCCTGTGGCGATAGCGCGGGGGGCTTGTGATGAAAACGTGACGTGATCGCGGGGTGGCTCTCCGCTACCTCCCCCGTCGTCACCGTTCCGTTACCGACGGTTCCGCCGCCGCCGTCGTCGTCCGACCGCCGTTCCGCCGCGACCCGGAGCGGTTCCCTCGCCTCGTGGGCGACGCCGCCCGCACCGCGTGGGCGACGCCGCCCGGCGGACTCCCGCCCGTCCCCCGCCGGCGGCCGCCGCCACCGCCGCGCGGGGGACCGGCGCCGGCGGGGCCGGCCGTGAGGGGCCGCGGGGGCCGCTCAGGTGCGCGGCTCCCACCGGAAGCGGCGGGCCGCGATCCAGGCGAAGACGCCGGTCCAGACGACGGCGAGCGCGCCCCTGGCCAGCGCCGCGCCCGCGGACAGCTCCCCGGTCCAGCCCGACCGCACGAGGTCGATCGTGGAGGACAGCGGCGCGAGGAGCAGCGCCTCGCCCAGCGCGTCCGGCAGCACCTCGCGGGGGATGTAGATCCCGGAGATCATCGGCAGGACGAAGAGCGCCGGGAGCGTGGCGACCAGGACCGACTCCACGGTGCGGCACAGCGCCGCCGTGGCGGCCGCCATCGCCGTCATCAGCGCGATGCCGGTCACCAGCCCGGCGACCGCGACGAGCGGGTGGCGGGGGGCCGCGCCGAACATCACCGACAGCACCACCGCCACCGTGACGATCTGCACCGTGCAGACCGTGGCGTACATGGAGGCGCCGCCGGCGAGGATCACCGGGTCGGACACCTCTCCGGTCCGCAGCCGCTTGAGGACGAGCTCGTCCCGCCGCGCGACGTACAGGCCGGTGACGGAGGAGTACAGGGAGAAGATCAGGAGGATCCCGGTGGCGGTGGACACCATCGAGGGGCCGAACGCGACTCCGTGCCGGGCGAGGTCCATCTGGTCCTGCACGAACTTCATGGCCATCAGGAGCATGACCGGGACGAGGAGCACGAAGACGTAGTTGGACTTGATGCGGTGGAACAGCTTCCACTCGATCCGGAACAGGGTGCTCGTGTGCCGCAGGGCGGGGTTGCTCATGCCGCGTGCTCCTGTCGCTGGGTGCCGTCGGCGCCGGCGATGCTGATGAAGGCCTCCTCCAGGGAGGCGGGCCGTGCGGTGAACCGGTCGAGGGTCACGTCGTGCTCCTCGGCCCAGGCGAGGAGGCGGGCGGCGTCCTTCTGCAGCTGCCCGGTGGTGACGGTCACCCGTCCGCCGGGTTCCCGCACCACTCCCGTCCCGCTGACGGGCAGGTCGTGCACCGACCGGCCGGCCAGCCCGAACGACAGCGTGGACGGATGGTCGGCCACGATCTGCGCGACCGTGCCCGAGGCCGCGATGCGCCCGCGGTGCATGATCGCCAGCCGGTCGGCGAGGGACTCGGCCTCCTCCAGGTAGTGCGTCGTGAGCAGGATCGTCGTCCCCTGCTGCCGGAGCTCGCGGATCAGCTGCCAGGTGGCACGGCGGCCCTCGGCGTCCATGCCCGCGGTGGGTTCGTCGAGGAACAGCAGGTCGGGGCTCGAGAGCGTGGCGACGGCCAGGTCCAGCCGCCGCCGCTCACCGCCGGAGAGGTTCTGCACCATCACCTCGGCGCGCCGGGACAGGCCGGTGAGTTCCAGGGCCCGTTCGACGGGGCGCGGCTCGGCGGTGAGCTCGGCCCACATCTGCACCGTCTCGCGCACGGTCAGATGGGAGATGAACCCGCCCTCCTGCAGCATCGCACCGCTGCGGGGACGGATCCGGGCGCGGTCGGCGACCGGGTCGAGGGAGCCGAACAGGCGGATGCGCCCGCGGTGCGGCGCGGCCAGCCCTTCCAGGAGTTCGACGGTGGAGGTCTTGCCGGCCCCGTTGGTGCCGAGGAGGGCGAAGAGCTCGCCCTCCTCGACGGTGAAACTGACACCGCAGACGGCGTCGAAGGCACTCCTCCCGCGCCCGTACCGGCGCCAGACGTCCTGGACGTCGATGCGACTGGTTTCCGCATCCGGCATGTCTCGCTCTCCCTTGAGTGTGGGCTGACGCGACGAAGATCCTGGCACGCACAGCCCCGCCGAGTGAAGGGCGGAAAGGATTTCACAATTAATTTTGAGCGAACCGGAGGCAGTGATTTGAGGTTCCTTTGAGCTTCCACTCGCTTTACCTGCTCTTAGGCTTGATCATGTCGGACATTGTGGGTGATCCTCGCCGAAAATCGGTGTCTTCACGTGGTGTGATCAAGCCTTGACTCGCCCCCGGGGCTGAGTTAGCTTCTTGCTCGCACAGGGCGGCCAAGTGTCGTTGGCCAGTGCACTGTTGGGGGCGTTGAACGGGGTACGGGGATCACGGCGGGCGGTATCGGCCATTTATGCGCCAAGCCTGCTCGTCACACTTCTTTAATCCTTCTTTGCGTCTTCATGGGGCTTGCCCTGTGTGCAGAAAACCTGTTGGAGCGCACCGCCGCAGGTGGTGGCGCAGTCGGTTGATCCTGGGCCAAGGAATTCCTCGCGCGTCACTCCGTTTGTGCAGCGCAACGGGGTTTTCCGCGGTCCGGCAATTTGTGGAGAGGAAATCATGCTCGTCGAAAAGGTGAACGCCAACACGTCGCTCGCGGGGATGCTGGAGCAGGGAGCCCCCGCCGGCGGAGCGGCCCCCGTGATGGCCACCCCGGCGCTGATCGCGACGCCCGTCATCGCCAAGGCCGCCGGTGCCGTGATCGGCGCCGGCGCCGTGACCGGTGCGGCCTACGTGGCCTACAAGGTCGCCACCGGCTGACGCCGACGGCCACCGCCTCCCGCGTCCCGGGAGGGAGTTCCCGGCGCCCGGTGAGAGACCGTGACCGCGCCGTGCACCACCCGCGGCCCGTCGTCCGGGCCGCACCAGGAGAACCCGGTTCTGGCAGGCAGTGATGGTGCCTGCCAGAACCGGCCCTCGTCCCACCTACCAGATCAACGGAGGAAACACAATGTCCGTGCTCGTCGACAAGGTCAACGCGGGTGCCGGTCGGATGACCGAGGGTCCGGTCGCTCCGGTCATGGCCACCCCGGCCGCCTTCGTGGCCGGCGTCGTGGCCGGCGCCAAGGCGTCCGCCATCCTCACGGCCGCCGCCGGCATCGGCGTCGCGGTGGCGAACGCCCAGAAGTAATCGGGCGCGGGCGGGGAGTCCTGCTTGTCCGGGGCTCCCCGCCCTTTCCTTGTCTCCGCCACCGCAACAGCCAAGCGATCAGGAACAGATCATGTTGTCACGTCTCCGCAAGGTGGCCGAGTCGGCATGCGCCAGGCCTCTCACCACCGCCGAGCGGCTCTCCGCCGCCACACATCTGCTGTCCAGTCTCGAGTACATGGTGCGCAGGACCGACCGGGAGCCGGGCGGACTGAACGACTGGACCCACACGAGGGCCCAGGTCCCCGCCAAGAGCAGGGCGATGCAGGCGGTCAGGGACTTCATCGCCCGTGAACCGGTCACCCAGGCCCTGCACGGCTCCCGCGCCCTGGCCGCGGCCGTGCTCATCTCACCGGTGAAGAGCAACAAGGTGCGGATGGCGGCCAACGCCTACCTGGCGGGCAGTCAGATCCTCGTGTACCCCCGGCACCTCTTCGGCACCGACGGCTCCGACCAGGTCTCGTTCCTGGTGCAGACCGCCGCCGCGCTCGGCCGCGCGGGCGGCACGGACGCCACCCGCAGCGCCGCCGTGCAGTTCATCGGCGCCCAGACGGTGCTGTCCTACGGAGCGTCGGGATGGGCCAAACTCCCCGGCGACGCCTGGCGTTCGGGCGACGCGCTGGTGAAGATCATGCGCACGCAGACCTACGGCGACGAGTGGTTCTTCAAGCAGCTCGACCGGTACCCGGCGGCGTCCCGCGCCGTCTGCCACGCGGTTCTCGCCCTGGAGTGCGGCTTCCCCCTGCTGCTCCTGCGGAAGGGCAAGTACATCGACGCCGGCCTTCTGGCGATGGGCGCCTTCCACCTGGCGAACGCCCGGTTCATGGGGCTGTCCCGCTTCGCCTGGGCGTTCGTGTCGACGTACCCGTCCGTGCGGGCGCTCGCCAAGGGCACCGGGGAGGCGGCGTGAACCCGCGCACCGCGATGACCTTCCCGAAGCTCACGACGGCCGGCCTGGCGGCGTGCCTGGCCGCGGGCCTGCTCCACCGGAGCTACGCCAACCTCGCCTCCCGCCGGGGGCACGCGGGTTTCGAGCAGCGCCGGCGGCGCTGCCGGAGCGGGAACATCGTCACCTACCACGTGCGGCGCGGCACGGCCGGAGGACCGACCCTGGTCCTCGAGGCCGGCCTCATGAACACCTCGGCCGCGTGGCTCCTGGTGGCCGACCACCTCGACCCCTCCGTCTCCGTGCTGCTGTACGACCGCGCCGGGTACCGCGCTTCCCTGCGCCGCTGCCCGGAGGACTACTCGCTCAACGAGTCCGTGAACGATCTGCTGGAGATCATCGAGGAGGGCGTGGGGACCGACGGGCCGTGCGTGCTGGCGGGGCACTCCCTCGGCGGCTACCTCGCCCACCGTGCGGCGGCGGCCGCCGGCGGCCGGGTCCACGGCCTGATCCTCGTCGACCCGACCCACCCGGGCGAGCTGCTGCACTCCCGCAAGCAGCGCGAAGGCTCCCGGGGCGTCAACCTGACGATGAAACTGGGCCCGTGGTCGGCGGCCTTCGGCGCCGGCCTGCTGATCGACAAGAAGGGCCTGTTCGCCTACGCCGAGGGCAGCCCGTACTACCGCACCCTGCGGCTCGAGGGCTCGGCCACCTCGACCTGGTACACCGCGCGGCGCGAATGGGACTACTCCTACGCGTTCATGCTCGACGGGGGCCGGCCCCTGGACACGCTGCACGTGCCCGTCTGGGTGGTGGCCGCGGAGTCCACGCTGCAGCAGACCCCCGAGCACGAGCAGCTGTACAAGGAGTACATCGCCTCGGGGACGGGCGGCCGGATCGTCACGGTCCCCGGATCCACCCACCTGTCGATCACCGGCGGCACCGCGCACGCCCCGCTCACCGCGCGGACGATCGAGGAGGCCCTGGCGGACATCACCGAACGCCCGCACGACGAGGACCGGCGACAGCCCGAGGAGGCAGCGTGAGCAGGACCGCGACGGTGATGGAGCGCGCGGTTCCCGCGGTGCTCGCCGGCTGGTTCGTGGCGTCGGTGCTGTCCCAGCACCCCGACCGCGGCTTCGACAAGATCCGCAAGGCGGACCGGACCGGCACCGGGATCGTGATCCCCAACTGGCGTTTCTTCGCCCCCACCCCCGCGGTGGAGGACCAGCACTTCCTGTACCGGCTCGCCAGCGCGGACAAGACGGAGCACACCCCGTGGCGGGAGGTGTACCAGATCGCCCCCCGCAGGCTGGTGCACGCCTTCTGGTTCCCCGGCCGCCGGATCGAGAAGGCCATCTTCGACGTCGCCTCGACCCTCGTGCACAACCCGGGCGCGATGACCCCGCTGCACGAGGAGGCCAAGAAGTCGGCCTACCGGCTCGTCAACGAATTCGTCCGGGCACGCCTGACCCCCGAACCGGGCTTCCCCCTGTTCCAGGTCATGCTCGTGCGCTACTCCGGCTTCGACCACAGCGAAGACCCCAAGTACGACCTGGTCTTCGACTACGAAGAGGTGAACCCGTGACCCTCGACGTGCAGTACGGCACCGCCGTCGCATCCGTCTACGACTCCCTGATAGCCCCCGCGATGCCCCTGGAGGAGGCCGTCGAACGGCTCCGTCCGCACGTCACCGGAGCACGCGTGCTGGAGATCGGCGTGGGCACCGGCCGCGTGGCCCTCCCGGTGGCGCGGCTGGCCCGCGAGGTGGTCGGCATGGACAACTCCCGGGCGATGCTGGACAGGCTCCGCGCCAAGGACGTCCCGGAGAACATGTCCCTGGTGGAGGCCGACTTCCGCCGGCCCCTGCCGCTCTCCGGCCGTTTCGACACGGCGTACTCCACCATGGGCTCGCTCGCCTGCGTACGCTCCCGCCAGGAGCTCACGACCGCGCTCGGACACGTCCGGGACGTGCTCGAGCCGGGCGGGACCCTGTCCCTGGAGTACTACGCGACCGCCGCGTACCTGCCCCTGGTGGACGTGCACACGGTCACGGTCCCCATGCCGCACCACGGCGGGACCACCACCTTCACCGTCGTCCTCGACGGGGACGTCCTCACCATGGACACCCTGGTCGAGGCGGACGGCGAGTCGGCGGTGAAGTTCAGCGAGCAGGTGCTCCTGATCGAGCGCGAGGACGTCGAGAAGTGCCTGGCCGAGGCCGGATTCGCCGTCGACCGCGTGTACCCGGCCGAGGCGTCCCAGCCCTACGACTGGTACGTCGCCCACCACACCCACTAGGAAGGCCGGCAGTGTTGACAGCAAGTCGTGTGACGTGGTTCGTCCTCACCTTCGCCCTCGTGTTGCCGGGCATGCTCATGATGTTCCGGGGCGGCGGCGAACCGGCCCGCTCGTGGACCCTGAGCCTGGTCTTCGCCGCCTGCGTCGCCGCGATGATCGCGATCGTCATCGGTAAGGGCAGGTCATGAACATTTCCGTGATCGTGCGCGGCCAGCGACTGCTGCTGGGCGTCGGCATCCTCCTCGGCCTGCTGGGCACGGCCGCCACCCTCCTGCAGCCGCTCCTCATCGGCGACCTGATCGAAGCGGTCGCGCTGGACGAGTCCGTGAGCGGGCCGATCGCGCTCATCGCCGCGCTCTTCGCCGCCGACGCCCTGCTGGCGGCGACCCACTTCTACCTGATCGGCCGCGCGGGCGAGAACATCGTCCTGGACATGCGCACCACGCTCACCGGGCGACTGCTCCACTCCCGGATCAGGGCCTTCAACGAACTCGAGCACGGCGACGTGTTCACCCGCACCGTCGCCGACACCTCCCTCGCCCGGGTCGCCCTGTCGTCGTCCGTGGCCCAGATCATCACCGCGGGATTCACCAGCGTGGGCTGCGTCGCCGTCATGGCGTGGATCGACTGGCGGATGCTCCTGGTCACCGCGGGCTGCCTGGCGACGGCCTCCGCGGTGGCCCTCGGACTGGCCCGGGCCGTCCGCAGGGCGGCCGTGGCCAACCGGGAGGACACCAGTGACTTCGGCTCCGGGCTGCTGCGGGTCCTCGGCGCCCTGACGACGGTCAAGGCCTCCCGCGCCGAGCAGCGGGAGGCCGAGCGCCTCGGAGCGCTCGCCGGCGCCGCGTGCGGCAGCGGCGTCCGGGTGACGCGGCTGTCGGCCATGCTCATGCCCGCCATGAACGTCGGCACCCAGGTCTCCCTCGCCGTGGTCATCACCTGGGGCATGGCCCGGACCGCCACCGGGGCCCTGCCCATCGAGGACCTCACCGCGTTCATCATGTACCTGTTCTACCTGGTGTCCCCGCTGGTGATGCTCTTCATGGCGCTCGGGGAGTTCCAGCAGGGCAGGGCCGCCATCGACCGGGTGCAGGAGCTGGCCGCGATCGAGCAGGAGACCACCGGGGGAGCCGCCGACGCCTTCGACGACTCCGCACCCGCCATCGAGTTCGACCGGGTCACGTTCACCTACGACCAGCACCCGGTGCCCGCCGTGCAGGACGTCTCGTTCTCCCTGCCCGCGGTCGGCGTGACCGCGATCGTCGGCCCGTCCGGCGCCGGCAAGACCACGCTGTTCCAGCTCATCGAACGCTTCCACGCACCCGACCGGGGCACGATCCGCGTCGCGGGCGGCGACGTCACCACCGTGCCGCTCGCCGACCTCCGGGGCCGCATCGGCCTGGTCGAGCAGGACGCCCCGCTGATGCGCGGCACCGTGCGGGACAACCTCGTCTACGCCCAGCCCGACGCCACCCCCGACGACATCGCGCGAGCGGTGGAGGCGGCCCACCTCACCGAGGTGATCGCGGCCCTGCCCGACGGCCTCGACACCGAACTCGGCGAGGGCGGCATCGGCCTGTCCGGCGGGCAGCGCCAGCGACTGGCCATCGCCCGCGCCCTGCTCGCCGAACCCGAGGTGCTCCTCCTCGACGAGGCCACCTCGAACCTGGACTCCGACTCGGAGACCGCCCTGCGGGACGCGCTCGCCACCATCGGCACCCGCTGCCAGGTCCTCACCATCGCGCACCGCCTGTCGACCACCATCGGCGCCGACCAGATCCTCGTCCTCGAGGAGGGGCGCCTGCGTGCCCGCGGCACCCACGCCGAACTGATGGACTCCGACACCACCTACCAGCGGCTGGTCAGGCAGCAACTCGCCCCCGCCGGAGCCGCTTCGTGACCGACGCGGCGATCGTCGGCACCGGGCCCAACGGGCTCGCCGCCGCGGTGACCCTCGCCAGGGCCGGGCTCCGGGTCGCCCTCTTCGAGAAGGCCGACACCATCGGCGGCGGTCTGCGCACCACGTCGCTGTTCGACAGCGACGTCCGGCACGACGTCTGTTCCGCCGTCCACCCGATGGCGGCCGCCTCGCCGTTCTTCCGCCGGTTCGACCTGCGGGCCAGGGGAGTGGAACTCCTGCAGCCGGACATGCCCTACGCACACCCCCTGCCCGGGGGCGGGGCCGCGGTCGCCTGGCGCGACCTCGCCCGCACCGCCGAGGGCCTGGGCGCGGACGGGCCCCGCTGGACCCGGCTCATGGCACCGCTGGTCGCCCGCTCCGGCGCGGTCGTCGACCTGGTGCTGTCCCACCAGCGGGCCCTGCCCGGGGACCCGGCCGCCGCGGCGCTGCTCGCGTCGCGGGTCCTGGCCCACGGCAGGGCCCGCACGCCCTTCACCACCGAAGCGGCGCGGGCGCTGCTGACCGGGGTGGCCGCGCACGCCGTGGGGAAGCTCCCCTCGCTGGCCTCGGCGGCGGTCGCCATGCTCCTGTCCCACACCGCCCACAGCAGTGGCTGGCCCCTCCCGGAGGGGGGAAGCGCCCGCATCGCCGACGCCATGGCCGCCGACATCACCGCGCACGGCGGCGTCTTCCACACCGGTCACCACGTCCGGGACCTGGCCGAACTCGGCGGCGTCCCCCTCGTCATGCTCGACGTCAGCCCCAAGGAGTTCCTCTCCATCGCCGGCCGGCGGATACCCTCCCGGTACGGACGCGCCCTGCGCCGCTACCGGTACGGACCGGGAGCGGCGAAGGCCGACTTCCTCGTCAGCGAGCCCATCCCCTGGGCCGACTCTCTTGTGGGGCAGGCCGGTACGGTGCATCTCGGGGGAACCCACGACGACATCGTCCGGCAGGAGGCGGCCACCGCCGCGGGCGACCGGGTCGCCGACCCCTTCGTGCTCGTCGTCGACCCGGCGGTCACCGACCCGTCCCGCGCGTCCGGCGGCAGACGGCCCGTGTGGGCGTACGCCCACGTGCCCCACGGCGACACCCGTGACCCCACCGACCTGATCCGCCGGCGCATCGAGGAGTACGCGCCGGGGTTCGGCGACACGGTCATCGCCTCCCGGGGGATCTCGGCGGCCCGGTACGAGACGTACAACCCGAACTACGTGGGGGGCGACATCGCCTCCGGCGCGATGACGCTGCGCCAGGCGCTCGCCCGGCCGGTGGCGCGCTGGGACCCGTACCGGACGCCGCTCCCCGGGGTCTACCTGTGCTCGTCGGCCACGCCTCCGGGGCCGTCCGTGCACGGCATGTGCGGATACCTGGCGGCCCGGTCCGCGCTGCGCACCCACCACGGCCTGCGCACCCCGCCCGACCTGGCTCCGGCGCCCGTCGGCGCCGGCCCCGTCGGCTGACCGCCGCCGGACCGGCCGCCGGGTGCGGCGGATCCGGCCACCGACTCCTGCGCTTGCGGCAGGGCACCACCTGGCGGCCCGACCAGCGGACCGACCAGTCTCCACCCACACCGAAAGGGGAAACAGCGTGAACGGCATCGACAAGGACACCCTGGACGAGGTCATCGCCAAGACCTTCAAGGAGGTCAAGACGGCCATCGACACGCACAGCGACAAGAGCCTCCACATGTACAGCCACGCGCTGCGGGCGCTGGTGGAGCTGCGGCAGCAGGTCCTCGCCGAGGAGCGCGCCGACGGCTGACCGCGGGGCCCCGCGCGGGGTCGGTCCCCGGCGCCCGGTCACGGGCCGGCGGCCGGCCCCGCGGCGTTCCGGCGCGGGCGGTGCGGCCCCGGCGGGGCGGACCGGTCCGGCCGGGCCGCCGCCGGTCCCGTCCCGCCGGGGCGGACCGCCTCCACCCGGTACACCGCCACCCGCACCGCCTCGTCGTCCAGGCACTGTCCCGACTCCAGGTCGAAGCGCTGCTTGAGCAGCGGGGAGGCGACGAAGGGGCGGCCCCGGTGGGTGCCGGTCAGACCGCGGGAGAGGACCGCCGCGCCGGTGAAGGGGTCGCGGTTGTCGAGGGCGTAGAGGCGGCCGGCGCGGTCGGCGAAGACGGCCGCCTGGCGGCCGTCGGGCAGCAGGGCCGCCACCCCGCGGCCCGGGAGCAGCGCGCTCAGGTCGCAGACCGTGAGCCAGCCGTCCGCCAGGCGGAGCCGGACCTTCGGACCGGTGGTCTCCGGGGCCAGGGTCATCGCGGGGCGCTTCCTTCCAGGATGTCGTCGGCGGGCCGCGGGCCGATGTCCAGCAGCGGCAGGTCGGGCTTCATCTGGTCGCGCTCGGGCACGAAGGCGACGACCGGGTCGGGGGTGTCGGGCGCGTTCACGAAGGACACGAAGCGGGCCAGCTTCTCCGGATCCTCGACGGTCTCGGCCCACTCGTCGCGGTAGTGGGAGACGTGGGCGGCCATCAGGGCCTCCAGCTCGTCGCAGATGCCGAGCGAGTCGTGGACGACCACGTCCCGTACGTGGTCCAGGCCGCCGGGGATCCGCTCCAGCCAGACGCTGGTGCGCTCCAGGCGGTCGGCGGTGCGGACGTAGAACATCAGGAACCGGTCGATCAGGCGGACCAGTGCGGCGTCGGAGAGGTCCTGGGCGAGCAGGTCCGCGTGGCGCGGGACGGCGCCGCCGTTGCCGCCGACGTAGAGGTTCCAGCCGCCCGCGGTGGCGATGACGCCGAAGTCCTTCGACCGGGCCTCGGCGCACTCGCGCTGGCAGCCGGAGACCGCCGACTTCAGCTTGTGCGGCGAGCGCAGGCCCCGGTAGCGCAGCTCCAGGTCGATCGCCATGCGCACGGAGTCCTGCACGCCGTAGCGGCACCAGGTCCGCCCCACGCAGGACTTCACCGTGCGCAGCGACTTGCCGTAGGCGTGGCCGGACTCGAAGCCGGCGTCGACCAGACGGGCCCAGATGCGGGGGAGCTGTTCGACGCGGGCACCGAACATGTCGATGCGCTGACCACCGGTGATCTTGGTGTAGAGGCCGAAGTCGCGGGCGATCTCGCCGATCACGATCAGCTTCTCCGGGGCGATCTCGCCGCCGGGGATGCGGGGCACCACCGAGTACGAGCCGTTCCTCTGCAGGTTGGCCAGGAAGTGGTCGTTGGTGTCCTGCAGCGCCGCCTGCTCGCCGTCGAGGACGTAGGTGCTCGCGCCGATCACGGGGGCGAGGGAGGCGAGGACCGAGCCGACCGCCGGCTTGCAGACCTCGCAGCCGTCACCGCCCCGCGCGGCCTCACGGCCGTGACGGTCCAGCAGGTCCCGGTACGAGGTGACGCGCAGGACGCGCACGATCTCGTACAGCTCCTCGCGGGTCTGCGGGAAGCAGCCGCACAGGCCCTTGCCGACCTCGACGCCGCTCGCCTCCAGCTCGGCGTCGAGCAACCGGCCCAGCACCTTGACGCAACTGCCGCAGCCGGTACCGGCCCCGGTGCACTTCTTCACCTCGGGCACGGTGGTGCACGCGTGGTCGGCGACCGCGGCCCGGACCGTGCCCTTGGTGACGTTGTGGCAGGAGCAGACCACCGCGTCGTCGGGCAGCGCGGACGGGCCGAGCCGGGCCGGGGCCCCGGCGCCGGCGGGCAGCACCAGTGCCTCCGGGGCGACGGGCGGCACCGAGCCGGTGAACGCGCGCAGCGTGCCGTACGCCTCCGCGTCACCGACCAGGACGCCGCCGAGCAGGGTGCCGTCCCGGCCGACCACCAGCTTCTTGTAGAGGCCGGAACGCGAGTCGGAGTACACGACGTCCAGGCAGTCCCCGGTGGTGCCGTGCGCGTCGCCGAAGGACGCCACGTCCACGCCGAGCAGCTTCAGCTTGGTCGACAGGTCCGCGCCGGTGAAGGCGGCCTCGTCCCCGGCGATCGCCGCGGCGGCCGTCTCCGCCTGCTCGTAACCGGGCGCGACCAGGCCGTACACCCGGCCGTCGGCGGCCAGCGCGCACTCGCCGATCGCGAACACGCGCGGGTCGTCGACCGTGCGGCACCGCTCGTCGACCGCGATGCCGCCGCGCTCGCCGACGGTCAGGCCGCAGTCGCGGGCGAGCTGGTCGCGGGGGCGGACACCGGCGGAGAACACCACCAGGCCGGTGGCGAGTTCGGAGCCGTCGGACAGCTTCATGCCGGTGACGGCGCCGTCCTCGCCGACCACGATCTCCCGCGTGCCGACGCCCGTGTGGACGGACAGGCCCATGCCCTCGACGGTGCGCCGCAGCGCGGCCCCGCCGCCCTCGTCGACCTGCACCGGCATCAGGCGCGGCGCGAACTCCACGATGTGCGTGTCGAGCCCGAGGCCCTTGAGCGCGCCGGCCGCCTCCAGGCCCAGCAGACCGCCGCCGACCACCGTGCCGGTCGTCGACCGCTTCGCGTGCTCCTCGATCGCGAACAGGTCCTCCAGCGTGCGGTAGACGAAGCAGCCCTCGGCGTCCCTGCCCGGCACCGGCGGCACGAACGGGGAGGAGCCGGTGGCCAGGACCAGCACGTCGTAGCCGACGACCAGCCCCGACCGCGCGGTCACCGTGCGCGCCGTCCGGTCGACGGACACCGCCGGGTCGCCGACGCGCAGTTCGATGCCGTGCTCCTCGAGGAACGCCGGGTCCGTCAGCGACAGGTCCTCGGGCGTCCGCCCCGAGAAGTACGAGGTGAGCTGCACCCGGTCGTAGGCCGGGCGCGACTCCTCGCCCAGCACCACCACGCGGTGCGTGGCGGTCAGGCCGCGCTCGGCGAGCGCCTGGAGGAAACGCTGGCCGACCATGCCGTGGCCGACGAGCACGAGGGTGGGGGATGCCCCGGGGGCGGCGGTCATCAGGAGCCTCCGTCGTTGGTGAGCAGGTGGAACAGCGGGCCGCCGTCGGCGGGGAGCGGCTCCGCCCCCTCCCAGGCGCGGGCGAGGGCGCCGACGGTGCCGAGGGCGCCGACGAGGACCCCGCCGACCAGGCGGTCGTCGCGCACGACGACCTTGCGGTAGGTGCCCCGGGTGGCGTCGGCGAGCCGGACGACGTCGTCGCCCGGCAGCGCCTCGGGCTCGCCGAACGCGGCCAGGTCGAAGGGGCTGTCCGGCCCGGTGAGGGTGAGCCGGGTCAGCGAGCGGGTGCCGGTGTAGCGGGCGCCCGTGTCCCCGGCGAGCAGCGCGGCGAGCGCGTCGGCCTGCTCCAGCGCCGGGGCGGCGAGCCCGTACACCGTGCCGGCGTGCTGGGCGCAGTCGCCGACGGCGTGGACGTACGGGTCGGAGGTGCGCAGCCCGTCGTCGACGACGACGCCCTCGCGGACCTCGAGCCCGGCGGCCCGCGCGAGCCCGGCCCTCGGGAGCACCCCGCAGGCCAGGACCACGAGGTCGGTGTCGAGGACGTACCCGTCGGCCAGCTCCACCGAGCGGACGGCGCCGGCGGCGCAGCGCACGTCCCGCACCCGGCAGGCGGTGTGCACCTCCACGCCGAGGGAGGCCAGGTACCGCTCGACGAGTGCGGAGGCGGCCGGGTCGAGCCGGCGCTCCACGAGCCGCTCGGACTGCTGGGCGAGGACGACCCGGGCGCCGCGCACGGCGAGGGCGCGGGCCGCGGAGACCCCGAGCAGCCCGCCGCCGATCACGACCGCCCGCACGCCCGGCCGCACCGCGCGGGCCAGGCCCAGGCAGTCGTCCAGGGTGCGGAAGGCGTGCACGCCCCCGGGCAGCCGGCGGTCCCCGGTGAACAGGCCGCGCAGCGGCGGCAGCACGGGGCGGGAGCCGGTGGCCAGGACGAGCCGGTCGTACGCGGTCACCGAACCGTCCGCGCAGACCACGGTCCGCCCGGCGCGGTCGATGCCGGTGACCCGGGCGCGGGTCAGCTCCGCGGGCGCCGGCAGGGCGATCACCTCGGGGCCGTACCGCCCGGCCAGCACCTCGGCGAGCAGCACCCGGTTGTAGGGGCGGTGCCGCTCCTCGCCGATCAGCGTCACGGGCGTGCCGAGTTCGCCGAGCCGCCGGGCCAGACGTGCGCCCGCGAGGCCGGAGCCGATCACCACCACGCGCTCGTTCGAGGTCATGCCCCGAGCGTGCGGTGCGGGTGTTACCCGGTGGCGTCCCCGCTGTTTCCCGCGCGGAACGCCGCCCTCAGCGGGGGCGGGGAGCGGATGTGAGGACGGGGAGCGGACGCGGGGGCGGGGAGCGGACGCGGGGGCGCGCGGCACCCGGTCCGCGGCGGGTGTGAGCAGGGTCAACCTCAGGAAACGCTCATTTCGATGGACGCCGCAACTATCTGCTCCCTAGGGTCGCGGCCATGCCCGACATCTCGCTGACCGTGGTCGTCCTGCTCTGCCTCGCGGCCCTCGCCGCCGGCTGGATCGACGCGGTGGTCGGCGGCGGCGGGCTGCTGCTCCTGCCGGCCCTGCTGCTGGGGCTCCCCGCCGGCACCCCGGCCGCGCACGCCCTGGGCACCAACAAGGCGGTCGCCATCGTCGGCACCACGGGCGCGGCGGTCACCTACGCCCGCAGGGCACCGGTCGACGTGAGGACGGCCGTGCGCATCGGACTGGCCGCCCTCGCCGGGTCCTCGGGCGGGGCCTTCTTCGCGGCCGGGATGAGCACCGAGGTCCTCAAACCGGTGATCATGGTGGTGCTGCTCGCCGTGGCCGCCTTCGTCATCCTGCGCCCCGCCTTCGGCACGGCCCCCGCCACCGGCCCGGCGACCCGCCGCCAGGTCCTCGCGGCGATCGGCCTGGCCGGCCTCGGGATCGGCTTCTACGACGGCCTCGTCGGCCCCGGCACCGGCACGTTCCTGGTCCTGGCCCTCACCGCCCTGCTCCACCTCGACCTCGTCACCGCCTCCGCCACCGCCAAGATCGTCAACTGCTGCACCAACGCCGGCGCCCTCGCGACGTTCGCCTGGCAGGGCGCGGTGCTGTGGCAGCTGGCGGCGCTGATGGCCGTGTTCAACCTGGCGGGCGGCACGCTCGGCGCCCGCACGGCCCTGAAGAAGGGCAGCGGCTTCGTGCGCGTCGTGCTGCTGACGGTCGTCTTCGCGCTGGTGGCGAACCTGGCGTACGAGCAGTGGCTGGCCTGAGGCGGCCCGCGGCCCGGACGCGGCCGGACGGCGCCCGTGGGACGGGACGAACGGCTCGACGAGCGGGCCGGGTCGTCCGCACCGGTCACCCGGTCCTTGGGGGCGTGGGGAGCGTGGGACTCAGAAGACGTCGATCCAGCGCCCGGGGTCGGGGGCGTCCGGCGGGCGGGCGGGGGCGTGCCCGCCCGCGTCGGGACGGAAGTGGAGCCCGTAGACGAACCCCGTCGTCCCGGACAGGACGGTGAGGGAGAGCCTGCCGGCCCGCTCGATGCGGGTGTGCGCGCCGAACGCCATCGCGAAGACCCGGGACAGGCCGCACTGCCAGGAACGGACCGCGTCCACGTGCTCGTCCGAGCCGGCACCGAAGAACCGGGCCAGTCGTTCGCAGTGACGGCTCGCCGCACCGATGGCGTCGGCGGCCTCCCTGGTCACCGCCAGCTCGTGCACCGGGGGCCGGTTGTCCTCGCGCGGGCGTGACGTCGCGGTGATCCCGGGATCCGCGTACCGGGCGGGCATCACGCGGTGCAGTCCCAGAGCGGCGTGCACGCCGGCACCGAAGGCCTCGGCGCGGGCGATGCAGGTCTCCGCGATGGCCAGCCACTGGGCTTCGGGAAGGGCGAACCGGGCGCGGTCCGGCGGCGGGACGTGACGGGCGTCCCCGCCGCTCGTCGACGGCCGGGGGCGGCCGTCGAGCACGGCGTAGAGGGCGCGTGCCGTGGCCGGGACGAGTCCCCCGGCCGTGCTCTCCGCGTCGATCGCGGCGGTGATCGCGGCCATCTCGTCGTCGGTCAGGACCCGGTGGACACATCCCGTCGTGTCGGTGCCGGACATGTGCAGCAGCCTCCTTCGCCGCGATGGCGGGGCCGGGCGCACGGGGCGCGGCCCGGCTCCACCCGGGGGGAGCCGGGCCGTGAAGGCCTCCCGGGTGGTGGTCTCAGCCGACGGCCCGGTAGGCGAGGACGCCGCCGAAGAAGACGATTCCGACGCCGGCGAGCAGGTCGACGCCCTGGAGCATCCTGGAGGTGAACCACCGTCGGAACAGCATCACTGCGACGCTCAGGGTGGTGAACCACAGCAACGTCCCGCAGCCGACGCCGACGAGCATGCCCAGCGACGCCGCGGACGTCCCCGTGACGTCGGCCGCCGTGGCCGCGGCGAAGGCCGCGGCCCAGTAGCCGATCGTCGCCGGGTTGGCCGCCGTCGCGGTGAGCGCGGTGCGGAAGGCCGCCATCGGCGGCACCGCCTCGCCCTCGGTCCCGACGGCCTCCCTGGCCCCGAAGGCGGAGCGCAGGGAACGGAAGCCCAGGTACACCATGACCACGGCGCCGGCGAGCCCCAGGGCCGTCCGCAGCACCCGGACGTCCAGCAACTTGCCGACGCCCGCGAGGCCCAGGCCCGCGTAGAGCACGTCGACGGCGGCCGCGCCGAGTCCGATGGCCAGGCCGCACAGGAATCCGTTGCGCAGGACGCTGCGGACGCACAGCAGTCCGATCGGGCCGAGGGGAAGGGCCACGAGGAAACCGAGGACGAGGCCGGCGCTCCATGCGGGGAGCACGGTCACCGCGTGCCCCCCGCGTGCGCGACGGCCCGCCCGATTTCCGGTGAGAGACTCCTCGGCAATTCCCCCGCCTCCTCGCGGCACACCCCGTCGATCAGCTCACTCGACCAGCTCGGATATGCCGAAGCGTACCTCATCGGATTCCGCGGGACTGAGGTCTTCGGGGGCGTAGAACATCTCGTAGACATTCGTGGAGAGCAGCTGACCCGCCCGGGTCAGGGAATACACGTCGTCACCCTTCTTTTCCAGCCATCCCTTGTCGAGGAGCTGCTCGAGTTCGCTCCCGAAGACGTCCTCCATGGTGACGCCGAAGCGGTTCAGGAAGTCATGGCGGTAGATCTCGCACATCTTCAGGCCGCGAATCATGACCCGCCGCATCTCCTGGTCCTTGGTGAGGTACGTGGCGAAATCGAGGGGGATCTTCCCTTCGCCGACCATCTCGTAGTACTGCTTGAGCGGCTTGACGTTCACGAAGAGGCGGTCGTGGATCACGCTCTTCGACGACACGCCGAACCCGATCATCGGCCAGGTGCGCCAGTAGTACTCCAGGAAGCGCGAGTAGTCCGGGCAGCGGTCGGGGTGGTAGTACCCCGTCGAGCTGCGCCGTTCGAAGCCGGCCGCCTCCAGCGCGTCGATGGCGTACTCGTACATGCGCGCCTCGTCCTCGGGCGTCGGGAGCGCCATCTTCCCGGACCTGATCAGTGAGTGGAAGGCCGTCTTCGGCCAGATCTCCAGGCCGTAGGCCGTGATGCACGCGGGCTCCAGCTCGATCGCCCGGTCCACGCTGTGCTTCCAGTCGTCCAGGGACTGGTCCGGCAGCGGGAAGATGAGGTCGATGTTGGTGTGCGTGAAGCCGCCGTCGACGATGGTCCGGTACGCGCGCTCCGCGGTGGCCAGGTCGTGCGAGCGGTTGCAGATCCGCAGCAGCCGGTCGTCGAAGGCCTGGACGCCGAGGTTGAGCCGGTTGAACCCGGCCTCGCGCATCCGCGCCACCTTCGCGGCGTCGACCGTCGAGGGGTCGAATTCGAGGGCGATCTCCACGCCCTCGTTGAATTCGAAGCATTCGCGGCACACATCGAGCAGCCGGGCCGTCTGGTCGCCGGTCAGGATTCCCGGCGTACCGCCGCCGAAGTAGACGGCGTCCACCCGGAACCCCGGGAACGTGCGGTTCGCGGCGAACGCCCGGATCTCCTTCTCCAGCGCATCGACGTACTGTGCGAAGTGCTGCTCGTTCTTGTTGATGTAGACGGTGTAGTCGCAGAACCCGCACTTGGTGATGCAGAACGGGACGTGCAGGTACAGCACCGCGTTCTCGAAGCGGAAGTACTCGTCGTAGTCGTGCTTGCGGTACTTGAAGGGGTACGTGTGGATGTTGCGGCGGACGATCTTCTCGGCCATCTGGCTGTTGCTCCTTGTCGTGCGCGCTCGGCGTGGTCGCGGGGCGTGACCGGGTGAGTCGGAAACGATCAGCAGAGCACCTGGAAGGGCCCGTAGTCCGCGGTGAGGTCGAGCGCCGGCCGGCCGTTGGGGACGACGGGACGGCCGCACGAGACGAACAGGTCGTCGTACCGGGTCCGGGACCGTCCGCGGTATGCGGCCTCGGACCGGGCCAGCATCTTGATGACCTCCTCGGCCAGCATCAGCTGGTACTGGCACGACTCGTCGTTGAGGTCGTTCACGTCCCCGGAGGCCACGTGGTTCTCCTGGCGGCAGCCCCCGCCGCACAGGTAGCGCGCCCAGCACGTGCCGCACACCGGGTGCTCGTCCACGGTGCGCCGCCACTCGGGATGTTCCCGGGTGATGCCCTCGGCACCGGTGCCCACGTCGAAGCTCTCGTCGCCGACCAGGCGGTGGCACGGGCTGATGCTGCCGTCCGGGGAGTGCGTGTAGTACGTGCGGCCACCGGAGCAGAAGGCGAGGGCGGTCGCTCCTTCGGTGACCATCTGCACCGTCCGCTCGTACTCCAGCACCCCCTTGAAGCGGTTGCCCGGGGCGAAGAGCTCCGGATAGTGGGCGAGGAAGTCCTTGAACTGCTCGACGATGCCGGGCTGGAGGAAGTGGTTGATGTACTGGATGCCCCGCGGCTCGGACAGCTTGCGGTCCCCCAGCGTGAGCGCGATGGGGACCTTCGTGCCCGTCTCCACCGGGTAGACGCCCGGGTAGATCTGGAAGTGGTCGAAGAGGTTCAGCTCCCACAGGTCGAGCACGCTGTCCCTGAGGCACGGCTCGGCCGTGGCGATCGTCATCCGCGCGACCAGGGTGATGTCGTCGCCGCACGCCTCCCGCAACCGCCGGAGGTTGCGGATGATCCGGTCGTAGGACCCCTTGCCGTTCTTCGACGGCCGGTTGGCGTCCTGCACCTCACGACCGCCGTCGATCGAGACCGAGACGATGAAGCGGTGGGCCCGGAAGAGGTCCTCGATCCCCTGGGGCATCAGCGTGAGGTTGGTGGAGATGCGGTGCACGAACTCCGTGCCGTCCCGGCCGGCGATCTCCTGCGCGCGTTCGCAGATCCTCTGGATCACGCCGAAGTTGGCCAGCGGTTCGCCGCCGAAGAACTCGAAGCGGACGCGCTGCCCCGGGGCCGCGTTGCGCTCGATGAAGTCGAAGATCCAGGCGATGGAGTGCTCGCCCATCGCCTCGGTGATCCGGCCGTAGTCCCCGCCCTCGGCGAAGCAGTAGGTGCAGGCGAGGTTGCAGACGTTCGTCAGGTTGACGTTGACCGCGAAGTCGGCCCCGTCGGACAGCGCGCTCCCGGCCAGCCGGGAACGGTTGACCTCGTCCTCGAGGCCGGCGGCGGCCCGCAGGCGGTCCCATGCCCGCCGCTCCTCGGGCAGCAGGTGGTCCACGCCGGACTCGAGCCGCCGGGCGGTGCCGGCCGGGGCCAGCAGCAGCCGGTGGTTCCCGGTGATGAGGACGGCGGCGGTGTCGTCGCTGAACGGCAGCACGCGGTAGTCGGTCCCGTGTTTCATGACAGCCCTCTCCTCCCGTCGTGGCGGGGCTCGTTCACCGCCGCGTGCCGGGCTGGAACAGGGGCAGCGGAGAGACGTCCTCGTTGAGTGTCCCGGCGGCCGCCTCCACGGTGGGGAAGTGAGCGCGGTCGAACACCTGGTGGAGGCTGGAGGTGCACTGCCGCGGGACGGCCACCTGCACACCGGCCTCGTCGGGCGTGCTCTTGGCCGCGATGTAGCGGAAGCTCTCCCGCGGCGCGAGGTCGATGACCTCCCAGCCCCGGTCCGCGGCCGCGTCGCCGTAGCGGCGGGAGTACGCTCTGGCCGGCGCCTCGGAGGTGTTGCGCACCTGGACGTGGAGCGCGCGCACGTCACCGTGCCAGTCGAAGCCCGCGACGTCGAGGTCCTCGCCGGCCGGAAGGTCCTGGACCCGTTCGCGGCGCCGGGCGTCCGGCACGAGCGTGATGCCGGCGTGGCTGCCGCAGGCGACGCAGTCGCCCCGCCCGTCCACGCCGACGAGGTCGGCGTTGAGGCCGTAGCGGGTGACCTGGAGCTGTCCGCACCGACTGCACCAGGTGTTGGTCGACTCGGTGTCGTACACGTTCCCGAGGTAGACGTGCTTCAGCCCCATGTCGAGGGCGATCTTCCGGGCCTTCTCCAGGCGGTCGACGGGGGTGCGGATGGTGTTCGTCATCTTGTAGTCGGGGTGGAAGCGCACGAAGTGCGTCGGCACGGAGGGGTCCAGTCGCTCACCGACGAAGGTGGCCATGTCGCGGGCCGTCTTCTCGTCGTCGCTGAGGTCGGTGACCATCAGCGTGGAGACCTCGACGTGCTTGCCGGCCCGGTGGACCTGTTCCGTTCCCGCGAGAACGGGCTCCAGCCACCCCTTGGTGATCTTGCGGTAGTACTTCGGGTCGAGGGACTTGATCGACACCGAGAAGATGTCGATGACGGGAATGAGCTGTTCGATCGCCTCGCCGCTGATGAAGAAGGCGGACTTGTAGAGGTTGACGATGCCCGCCGCCTTGGCGAGGGCGGCGGTCTCCACGACGAACTCGTGCCACACGACCGGGTCGTTGTAGGTCCAGGAGATCACCTTGATGCCGTGCCGGACGGCGATGTCGACGACTTCCTCGGGCGTGTAGTGGTAGACGTCCTTGTCCTCCACGTAACGCGCCTGCGAGGTCTTCCAGTTGTGGCAGTAGTCGCAGTTGAGCATGCAGCCCACGTTGCCCATGGACAGGATCCGGGCCCCGGGCGCGTAGTGGAACACGGCCTCGGTCTCGATGGTTTCCTCGGTGGCGTGCACCGAGCGCCCGTAGTTCAGGGTGACCAGGCGCCCGTCGCGGTTCGCGCGCACCATGCAGAACCCGTGCTGTCCGGGGCGTATCCGGCAGTTCCGCGGGCTGAGGTGACATCGGACGACACCGTCGTCCAGACGTTCCTCCAGCCGGGCGGGGTGGGGCTCGCTGTTCCATTTCGCCTTCGTCACATGCTGTCCTTCCGGGAAGGTGGTGGGCGGGAAGCGTGTGGACGGGGACCGGCCGGGCCCCTTCAGGTGCGGGAGCCCGGCCGGGGCAGAGCGGCGACGTGGTCGTGGTCCAGCGCGGTGGGACCGACCGCGGAAGCGCCGTTGGGGGTGCCGAGATCCGTCGTGGCGGTGAAGAACTCGGCGTTGACGCGTTCGTACTCCTGCCATTCCTCCGGGAGGTCGGTGTCCCGGTAGATCGCCTCGACCGGGCAGACCGGTTCACAGGCCGAGCAGTCGATGCATTCGTCGGGCTGGATGTAAAGGGTGCGTTCGCCCTCGTAGATGCAGTCGACCGGACATACGTCCAGGCAGGCTTTGTCCTTGACGTCCACGCATGGTTCAGCAATGACGAAGGTCATAATTCCCCCATGCCGATCGGCCTGTTCGCATGCGGTGCACATGCGCCACGCAAGAGGGTTCGATGAATAATCCCGAGCCATTCGAAGGGGTGTTATGATCGATCTGGCCCGTGGCCCCGCAAAGCTTAGTAGGGCGTTCTGGCCGACGTCCAGAAGCCGTTCGCGCAGACAATCGGCCAACTCGTTGGGAGTAAGGTGCGCCTTACTTTTCCTATTCATGGTGCTGACCTGTGTCTCCCCGCGGTGAGACGGTCCGGTGAGATCGAAAAGGCTGCCGCAGTATGGCCGAAAGAGCCTTCGGCCCGGCCCGGACATTCCACCGCGGCATTGAATTGATCTAGTGCCGCGGTCCGTGGAGATCACCGTGCCGGTCGGGGAAATTACCGTGCCCACAGGAATTCGATCTGTCCGGTGAGGGGGCCGGCCTTCTTAGGCGGGCCCCGCGGCGCTTCGCCGTCGGGCGTGCGCGCGAACTGCGCCGCGCGCTGCCGGGCGTCACCGAGAAGGTGCTCGCCGCGCACCTGCGGGAGCTGGAGGCCGACGGCATCGTGCACCGCGAGGAGTACGACGAGGTGCCGCCCCGCGTCGAGTACTCGCTGACCCCGCGGGGGACGTCCCTCAACGCGGCGCTGGAGCCGCTCGGGGCGTGGGGGCGGGAGAACGTGCTCGGGGCGCCTGCCGCGGGGACGGGGGACGGTTCAGCGGCGGCCCGTCAGATGCGCGTAGACGACGACGTTCCCCTGGTACCCGGTGGCGCGTGAGTAGCCGCCGCCGCAGGTGATGACCCGCAGCTCGGGGCGGTCCGCCGCGCCGTACACCTTCGCGTCGGGGAAGTGCTTCGCGTCGTACGCCTCGACGGCGTCCACCGTGAACACGGCGACGCCGCCGTCGCGCCGGTCCACCTCGACGGTGCTGCCCTTGCGCAGCGCGCCGAGGGAGTAGAAGACGGCGGGGCCCTCGGCGTTGTCGACGTGGCCCGCGATGATCGCGGTGCCGGTCTCGCCGGGGGTGACGCCGGCCTCGTACCAGCCGGCGAGGTTCTTCCGGTCGGCGGGCGGGACGTCGAGGCCGCCGTTCCCCGTCAGGCCGAGGCCGGTCAGGGGCGCGTCCACGTCGATCGCGGGGATGCGGACGCGGTCGGGCGGGGAGGGCGGCAGCGCGGGCGCCGCGGCCCGGCCGCCGCTGCGGTCGTCGGCGCCGGTGTGCGCCTGGGCGGCGGACGGCTGCGGCGGGGCGTTCCTCCCGACCCCGTCGCGCAGCAGCCACAGGCCCGAGCACAGGGCGCACACGGTGACGGCGGCTATGACCGTGTTGCCCGGACTGCCGGTCCGGCGGAACCTGCGGCGCATGGCGGACTGACCTCTTCTCGAATCGGCCCGTGCCCCCTCCGGGCCGCGAGGGGCGTCGGGCCCGGAGGGGGAGGGGACCTGCGGTACCGGGGGGCGGGCAGCGGAGGGTGCCCGTCAGATCCCGTCGCCTCTCGCCCGGCGATGCAGGAGCCAGGTACCGCCCGCGGCGGCGACGGCGAGAGCCGCCACACCGGCCGCGGTCTGCACGGGATCGGGGCCCAGGGCGCCGCCGATCCCCGTCTTCACACTTCCCCGGGGGTACACCTGCGGGGATCCGGAGGTCAGCGCGACCACCAGGTCACCGGTCACCCGGCGGCCGCTCTCGGCACACGTCGCGACGATCTCGTACGTCCCCGGCTGCGCGCTCGACGGCACCCGGAACTGTCCGATCGCGTCCCGCTCGTGCGCGCTCGGGGCCAGGGCGAACCGGCCGGCGCCCACCGCGGTGGCGTCACCGTCCGCCGGTCCCGTGTCGCCGCACGCCGAGGTGTTCACCGTGACGTGCGTGCCCGGGACGGTCGAGGACGGGTACACCTCCAGCGGGGCGGCGGCCTCCCCGGCGTACACGGGCGCGGCGAGCGTTCCCGCGGCCACGGCGAGCGCGGTGCCGGTCAGCAGCCGGGCGGTATGTCGCATCGATGCTCCCTCGGGCTCACGGAGGGAGCACGGCCCGCGGCACCTTCCTGCACCGCAGTCGGACGTGTCCCTGCCCCTTCGAGGTAAGTGCCACCGGGCCCGGAGCGCTTCTCGAGGAAGCGTCGGGGCGGCGGCTGAACGGGTGTCGGACGGAGCCCGGGCATGTCTCGGGCGCCTGGCGTTCCCGCAGGTCACCGGCGTCTTCCCGGCGGGCTGCGGGAAGACGCCCGAAGGGTGCGGGACACGGCTGTGAACGGGTGACCGCGGCGGATCCGACGGGCCGGCGGCGGGTCCGGGCCGTCCCGCCGGCCGGCGGGACGCGTCCGGCCGTCATCCCCGCCACCGCCCGCCCTCGACCGGCCTCCCCCGCGCCCGCAGCCGGGCGGCGACGGCGGGCGCGGCGACGTACACCCACGCCCGGACCGCCGTGCCGTCGGCGGTCCGGACCACCTCCCTGGCCACCCGCTCGTACAGGCTGCGCGGGTCGCCCGGCACGTACCCCTCCAGCCGGTCCAGCTCGGCGAGCAGCCCCGCGTACGCCTCCGGCAGCGCGGTCACCAGCTCGCCGCTCACCACGCCGTCCGGCTCCTCGACGGCGTACGGGTAACCGGGCCCCTCGTACAGCACCGCGCCCCGGAGCCGGCCGGGTTCCTCGCTCAGCGTGCGGCCGCGCAGGAAGCGGCCGTGGTTGCGCCCGCCGGGGCGGAGCGTGCCGTAGACGAAGAAGGGGAGCGTCACTCGTTCACCCGCGGACGGTCGGCGGAGCCCCGCCGCGCGGACGCGCCGCGGAGGCCTTGCGGAAACGATTCTCGCCCCCGTCCGCGGCACCGGGGGACCCGGGGCGGACTACGGGCGCACCGCCTCCACCCGCACCGCGCACGCCTTGAACCCCGGCATCCGCGACGTCGGGTCCAGGGCGGGGTTGGTGAGGGTGTTCGCCCGGCCCTCGCCCGCCCAGTGGAAGGGCATGAAGACCGTGTCGGCGCGGATCGCGGTCGTGATCCGGGCCGGCGCCACCGCCCGGCCGCGCCGGGACACCACGGCCACCGGGTCGCCCTCGGCCGCGCCGAGCCGCTCGGCGAGCCGGGGGTGCAGCTCCACGAACGGGCCGGGCGCGGCGGCGTTCAGCTCGTCCACGCGCCGGGTCTGGGCGCCGGACTGGTACTGCGCCACGACCCGGCCCGTGGTCAGCAGCACGGGGTACTCGTCGTCGGGTTCCTCGGCGATCGCGCGGTGCGTCACGGGCGCGAACCGGGCCCGGCCGTCCTCGGTGGCGAACCGGTCGAGGAAGAGGCGGGGCGTCCCGGGGTGGACGCCGGAGCCGGGCGCGGCGCCCCCGGGGCGTCCGGAACTGCCGGAGTCCCCGGAGTCCCCGGAGTCCCCGGATCCGCCGGTGGCGGCCGGCGGGTGGTCCGCCGGGGACGGGCACGGCCAGAACACGCCGTCCTCCTCCGCCAGCCTGCGGTAGGTGATCCCCGAGTAGTCCGCGGGCCCGCCCGCGCTCGCCCGGCGCAGCTCCTCGAAGACCTCCTCGGGATCGGTCGGGAAGCCCTTCTCCAGACCCCGCTCGCCGCCCAGCCGCGCGGCCAGCCCGTGCAGCACCTCCAGATCGCTGCGGACGCCCCCGGGAGGGGCGAGGGCCCGGCGGCGCAGCAGCACCCGGCCCTCGAGGTTCGTCGTGGTGCCCGTCTCCTCGGCCCACTGCGTCACCGGCAGGACGACGTCGGCGAGCGCGGCCGTCTCCGAGAGCACGACGTCGCACACCGCCAGGAAGTCCAGCGCCCGGACGCGTTCCTCGACGTGCGCCGCGCGGGGCGCCGACACCACCGGGTTGGAGCCCATCAGCAGCAGCGCGCGGATGTCCGTGCCCAGCGCGTCCAGCAGCTCGTAGGCGCTGCGTCCCGGACCGGGCAGGGTGTCGGGGTCCACGCCCCACACCCCGGCCACGTGCGCGCGCGCCGCCGGATCGGTCAGCCTGCGGTAGCCGGGCAACTGGTCCGCCTTCTGGCCGTGTTCGCGCCCGCCCTGCCCGTTGCCCTGCCCGGTCAGGCAGCCGTACCCGGACAGCGGCCGGCCCGCCCGCCCCGTCGCCAGGCACAGGTTGATCCACGCGCCCACCGTGTCGGTGCCCTGGGACTGCTGCTCGGGGCCGCGGGCGGTGAGCACCATCGCCGCCTCCGGCGCGCAGAACAGCCGTACGGCCTCCCGGAGCCGGGGGACGGGCACCCCCGTGATCCGCTCCACGTACTCCGGCCAGTGCGCCATCGCCGCGGCCCGGGCCTCCTCCCAGCCGGTGGTGCGCTCCCGGATGTACGCCTCGTCGGTGCGGCCCTCGGCGACGACCAGGTGCAGCAGGCCGAGGGCCAGCGCGAGGTCGGTGCCGGGCCGGGGCGCCAGGTGCAGGTCGGCCTGCTCGGCGGTCCTCGTGCGGCGTGGGTCGACGACGACCAGCGTGCCGCCGTTCTCCCTCAGCTCGGTGAAGTACCGCAGGGACGGCGGCATGGTCTCCGCCGGGTTCGACCCGACCAGGATCACGCAGCCGGTCCTGGGCACGTCCTCCAGCGGGAAGGGCAGCCCGCGGTCCAGGCCGAAGGCCCTGGTGCCCGCGGCGGCCGCCGACGACATGCAGAAACGGCCGTTGTAGTCGATCTGGGAGGTGCCCAGCACCACCCGCGCGAACTTGCCGAGGCCGTACGCCTTCTCGTTGGTCAGCCCGCCCCCGCCGAACACCCCGACCGCGTCCGCCCCGTGCGCCGCGCGGACCCGGCCGAGCCCCCGCGCGACCCGGTCCAGCGCCTCCTCCCAGGAGGCCGGGACCAGCGCGCCGTCCCCGGAACGCACCAGCGGCGAGGTCAGCCGCACCCGGGAGGAGAGCACGGCGGGCGCCGTGCGCCCCTTCCCGCACAGGGCGCCCCGGTTCACCGGGAAGTCCGCGCGCTCGCGCACCTCGACGGTGCCGTCCGGCGCGGGCGCCAGGTTCATCCCGCACTGCAGGGCGCAGTAGGGGCAGTGCGTGGGCGTCACGGTGTTCCGCATGCGGCCCAGCCTGCGCCGCCGGTGTTACGCGCCGCGCCGGCCCCGGTTACGCGGCCGGTACGGCGCCCTCCCCGCCGGCCGCGGGGCGCGGTGAGGGCCGGACGGCCTCACACCCCCGGCGGCCCGCACCGTGAGCCGTCGGTAAACGCCCGTCACCGGCGCGCAACGGCCGGGCAACGCGCCGCGCCCACCATCGGTGCATGACGGCGACACACCTCGGCAGCACGGCGGGCCTCCCGCACCGGACCGGCACCGGGCCCGCGGGGCGGCCCGGCCCCGTCCCGCCGGACGCGCGCCACCAGAGCCCGCCCGCCCTCGTCGTCGTGGCCCACGGCAGCCGCGACCCGCGCGCCCCGCGCACCGTACGGGCGCTCCTCGACCGCGTCCGCGCGCTCCGCCCGGGCCTGCCGGTGCACCTCGGCCACATCGAGCTGAACGCGCCCCTGCTGCCCGAGACGCTCGACGCGCTCGACGCGCGGGACGCCGGGGCCGCGGTCCTGGTCCCGCTGCTGTTCAACCGCGGTCACCACGTCCAGCGGGACATCCCCGCGATGGCCGCCGGAACCCGGCTGCACACCCGCACGGCCGCCCCGCTCGGTCCGCACCCGCTGCTCGTGGACGCCCTGCACGCCCGCCTGACCGAGGCCGGCTGGCCCACCCGCACGGACGACGGGACCCGTCGCGTGAGCGGGGTCGTGCTCGCCGCCGCCGGGTCCCGCGACCCCGGGGCGAGGGCCGGCACCGGTCACACCGCGCGCCTGCTCGCCGCGCGCCTCGGCGTCCCCGTCCTCCCCGCCTACGCCTCCGCCGCCGCCCCCACCGTGCCCGACGCCCTGCGCGCCCTCGCCGCCCGCGGCCGCCACCGGGTGGCCGTCGCCTCCTGCTTCGCCGCCCCCGGCCGCTTCGCCACCCGGTGCGCCGAGGCCGCGCCGTGGATCGCCTCCGCCCCCCTGGGCACCCACCCGGCGCTGGCCCGCCTCCTCCTGCACCGCTACGACCAGGCGCTGGGGACGGCTCCCGCGCCGGGCACCGCACCGGCCCCCGCCCCGGCGTGACCGGCCCCCGCCCCGGCGGGGAACGGACGCCGACGTCCCGTGGGCCGGCGGCTGCGTCTACTGTCGGCACATGGAAGGCATCACATCCGACACCCCCCCGACCCCGCCGCCCGGGCACCACGTCCTGCCCGCCGGATACGCCCCCTCGGCCGTCGAGCGGTGGGCCGCCGAGCCCGACAAGCGCCCCGGCCGCACCGCCTTCCAGCGCGATCGCGCGCGCGTCCTGCACTCCGCGGCCCTGCGCCGCCTGGCCGGCAAGACGCAGGTCGTCACCCCCGGGCAGGCCAGCCCGGTCTGGGACACCAGCCCCCGCACCCGCCTCACCCACTCCCTCGAGTGCGCCCAGGTCGGCCGCGAGCTCGGCGCCGCCCTCGGCTGCGACCCCGACCTCGTGGAGGCCGCCTGCCTCTCCCACGACCTGGGCCACCCGCCCTTCGGGCACAACGGCGAGCAGGCGCTGAACGAGTTCGCCGAGGACTGCGGCGGCTTCGAGGGCAACGCCCAGTCGCTGCGCCTGCTCACCCGCATCGAACCCAAGCGGTTCGTGGCCGACCCGGCCACCGGCGAACCCGCCAGCGTCGGCCTCAACCTCACCCGCGCCGTCCTCGACGCCGCCACCAAGTACCCCTGGCCCCGGGGCGCCCACCCCACCGACCCGGCCTCCTCGAAGTTCGGCGTCTACGAGGACGACCGGCCCGTCTTCGACTGGGTCCGCAAGGACGCCCCCGGCACCCGCGCCTGCTTCGAGGCCCAGGTCATGGACTGGGCCGACGACGTGGCCTACTCGGTGCACGACGTGGAGGACGGCCTGCACGCCGGCCACATCGACCCCAACTGCCTGCAGGCCGACCCCGAGCGGGAGGCCGTCTTCGCCGTCGCCGCCGGCCGGTACGCCGACGCCGGCACCGACCCCGCCGAACTCGCCGAGGCCCTCGACCGGCTCCTGGCCCAGGAGTGGTGGCCGCACGGCTACGACGGCACCGCCGTCGCCCAGGCCCGCCTGAAGGACGCCACCAGCCAGCTCATCGGCCGCTTCTGCCTCGCCGCCGAGGGCGCCACCCGGCAGGTGTGGGGCGGCGGGCGGCTCACCCGGTACGGGGCCGAGCTGGTCGTGCCGCGCAGCGTCCGCATGGAGTGCGCCGTCCTCAAGGCGGTCGCCGACCGGTACGTCATGCAGCGCGCCGAGCAGGAGCGGCTCCGCGCCGACCAGCAGATCGTCGTCCTCGAACTGGCCGAGGCGCTCACCGCCCGCGCCCCCGACGGGCTGGACCCGCAGTTCCGCACCCTGTTCGACCGGGCCGGCGACGACCGCGCCCGCAAACGGGTGATCGTCGACCAGATCGCGTCCCTCACCGACGTCTCGGCCCGCTCGCTTCACGCCCGCCTCACGGGGCAGGGATGAAGGAGGGAAAAAGGGAGGGGAAAGGGGAGGGAAGGGAAGAATGGGGAGGGGGACGGACGGCGAGGGACCGGTGAGACAGGGACGGACGAGACGAGGGGGACGCGAGCACGCCTGAAGGTGACCGTGCGTGGCCTGATCGGGCCACCACCCCTTCCCGCATCACGCTGCGTGCGGGACGCTCGCAGACGGCGGCACCCACAGTGTTCTCCGGGGGAGACCCCGGACCCGCGGCAGGAGGCATCACGTGGTCGACGCGGACCAGACATTCGTCATCGTCGGAGGCGGCCTGGCCGGCGCGAAGGCGGCCGAGACGCTGCGCACGGAGGGCTTCACCGGCCGCGTGATACTGATCTGCGACGAACGCGACCACCCCTACGAGCGGCCTCCCCTGTCCAAGGGCTACCTCCTCGGCAAGGACGCCCGCGAGGGCGCCCTCGTGCACGAGCCCGCCTGGTACGCGCGCCACGACGTCGAACTGCACCTCGGCCAGACCGTCGACGCCGTCGACCGCGCCGCGAGGACCGTCCGCTTCGGCGACGACGGCACCACCGTCCGCTACGACAAGCTGCTGCTGGCCACCGGCGCCGAGCCCCGCCGCCTCGACGTCCCGGGCACGGACCTGGCCGGCGTCCACCACCTGCGCCGCCTCGCCCACGCCGACCGCCTCAAGGGCGTCCTGGCCTCCCTCGGCCGCGACAACGGCCACCTGGTGATCGCCGGAGCCGGCTGGATCGGCCTGGAGGTCGCGGCGGCGGCCCGCGAGTACGGCGCGGAGGTCACCGTCGTCCACCGGGGCCCGGCCCCGCTGCACTCGGTCCTCGGCCCCGAGCTGGGCCAGCTCTTCGCCGACCTGCACGCCCGGCACGGCGTCCGCTTCCACTTCGGCGCCTCGCTCACCGAGATCACCGGGCAGGACGGCGTGGTCCTCGCGGCCCGCACCGACGACGGCGAGGAGCACCCCGCGCACGCGGTCCTCGTCGCCGTCGGCGCCGTCCCGCGCACCTCCCTCGCCGAGGCGGCGGGCCTGGAGCTCGCCGACCCCGCGGACGGCGGCGGCGTCCTCGTCGACGAACGGCTGCGCACCTGTGATCCCGACATCCACGCGGCCGGCGACGTCGCCTCCTTCCCGCACCCGCTCTTCGGCACCCGGCTGCGGGTGGAGCACTGGGCCAACGCCCTCAACGGGGGACCGGCGGCGGCCCGCGCGATGCTCGGCCGCCAGGAGCCGTACGACCGGGTGCCGTACTTCTTCACCGACCAGTACGACCTGGGCATGGAGTACTCCGGCTGGGCGCCCCCGGGCTCCTACGACCAGGTGGTGATCCGGGGCGACGCGGGCAAGCGCGAGTTCATCGCGTTCTGGGTGAAGGAGGACCGGGTACTGGCCGGCATGAACGTCAACGTGTGGGACGTCACGGACCCGATCCAGCGGCTGATCCGCTCCCGGGCCGCGGTGGACACGGAGGCGCTGGCGGACCCGCACGTCCCGCTCGAGAGCCTCGCCCCCTGAACGACGGAGCGCCACCGGCGGTGTTTCCCGGGGGGCGACCCCCGGACCCCCGGCCGGGGTACGGCTCCCCTCCCCGGAGGTGTCCGCGCGCCCCCGGCGGTGTTTCCCGGGGGGTGACCCCCGGACCCCCGGCCGGGGTACGGCTCCCCTCCCCGGAGGTGTCCGCGCGCCCCCGGCGGTGTTTCCCGGGGGGTGACCCCCGGACCCCCGG
>NZ_JBVITR010000026.1:0-3603 GCF_055574875.1 Streptomyces sp. NPDC034670 | reverse complement strand
GGCCGGGGTACGGCTCCCCTCCCCGGAGGTGTCCGCGCGCCCCCGTAGACTTCACGCGTGGCAGGACGGATCAACGACGAGGACGTGAAGGCGGTACGGGACGCGGTCCCGATCGACGCCGTGGTGTCCGAGTACCTCCAGCTGCGGAACGCGGGCGGCGGCAACCTCAAGGGCCTGTGCCCCTTCCACGACGAGAAGTCGCCGTCCTTCCAGGTCAGCCCGAGCAAGGGCCTGTTCCACTGCTTCGGCTGCCAGGAGGGCGGCGACACCATCACGTTCGTGATGAAGATCGACCACCTCTCCTTCTCCGAGGCGGTCGAGCGGCTGGCCGCCCAGGCCGGCATCACCCTGCGCTACGAGGAGGGCGGCTACAACCCCGCCCACCAGCGCGGCGAGCGCATCCGCCTGGTCGAGGCGCACAAGATCGCCGCGGAGTGGTACGCGGAGCAGCTCGCGACCTCCCCCGAGGCCGAGACCGGCCGGGTCTTCCTCGCCGAGCGCGGCTTCGACCAGGCCGCGGCCGTCCGCTTCAACGTCGGCTACAGCCCCCAGGGCTGGGACCACCTCACCCGCTACCTGCGCGGCAAGGGTTTCAGCGACAAGGAGCTGATCCTCTCCGGCCTCTCCCAGGAGGGCCGCCGCGGCCCCATCGACCGCTTCCGCGGCCGGCTGATGTGGCCCATCCGCGACATCGGCGGGGACGTCGTCGGCTTCGGCGCCCGCAAGCTCCACGAGGCGGACAACGGCCCCAAGTACCTCAACACCCCCGAGACGGCGATCTACCGGAAGTCCCAGGTCCTCTACGGCATCGACCTGGCGAAGAAGGACATCGCGAAGTCCTCCCGCGCGGTCGTCGTCGAGGGCTACACCGACGTCATGGCCTGCCACCTCGCCGGCGTCACCACCGCCATCGCCACCTGCGGCACCGCCTTCGGCGGCGACCACATCAAGATCCTGCGCCGGCTGCTCATGGACAACGGCAGCGCCCGCGTGATCTTCACCTTCGACGGTGACGCGGCCGGCCAGAAGGCGGCCCTGCGCGCCTTCGAGGACGACCAGAAGTTCGCCGCCGAGACCTACATCGCCGTCGCCCCCGACGGCATGGACCCCTGCGACCTGCGCCTGGCCAAGGGCGACGAGGCCGTCGCCGACCTGGTCGAACCCCGCACCCCGCTGTTCGAGTTCGCCCTGCGCCAGATCGTGGGCCGCTACGACCTGGACACCCCGGCCGGCCGTGCGGCGGCACTGGACGAGGCCGCCCCGGTCGTCGCCCGGATCAAGAACAGCGGCGCCCAGCACGAGGTCGCCGTCCAGCTCGCCGGGATGCTGGGCATCCTCGACACCCAGTTCGTCGTCAAGCGGGTCGCGCAGCTGGCCCGCTGGGCCCGCGAACGCGGCGGCAAGGGCCCCGCCCCCGACCGGCGGCAGCGCGGCGGCGGCCCCCAGCAGTACGTCCCCGCCCCGGCCGCCCCCGCTCCGCGCGGCCCCGCCCTCACCCTGCGCAACCCGGTCTTCGCCACCGAACGCGAGCTGCTCAAGCTCGCCCTCCAGCGCCCGGAACTGGTCTCCCCGGCCTTCGACGCGTACGGCGTCGACGAGTTCACCGCCCCGCCCTACGCGGCCGTGCGCCAGGCCATCCTGGACGCGGGCGGCGCCGAGTACGGCGTGCAGGACCCGCAGGAGTACCTGATCCGGGTCCGCGACGCCGCCCCCGACGACACCGTCCGCGCCATGGTCACCGAACTCGCCGTGGAGGCGATCATGCTGCACCGGGGTGTCAAGGAGGTCGACGAGACCTACGCGGGCGCCCAGCTGGTCACCGTCCGCCGCCGTGCCGTCGAGCGCCGCATCCGCGACATCACCAGCCGCCTCACCCGCCTCGGCACCCAGGGCGACCCGGCCGAACTGGCCTCCGTGCAGAACGAGCTGTGGGTCCTCCAGCAGTACGACCAGGCCCTGCGGGAGCACGGCGCGGCGGCGCTCTGAGCCCCCCGGGGGGCCTCCCCTCCGGGCGCGGGCCCGATGACCGCCCTGTCACGGACCGGACGCAAAAAGTCACCGCACGCCCCTCGTGGGGACGATGTGTCGTACCCCACACTGGGGTGCGGTGCCTGAGTCCTCGGAGCGCGGCCGATCCGTCACCGGCGGGTCCCGGACCCCCGCGGTTCCGCTCATCGCGTACGGGACGGACAGCGGCGAGGCCGCCGACTCCGCTCCCGACGTACCGCTGCCGCCCCTCCCGGCGGCGGCGATCACCCTGGAGGTCGCCCCCGTGCAGACCCAGACCCTCAGCCAGGCCGGCCCGTGCGCGGCCGGCCCGCAGCCGGCCGCGGACGTCCTGGTGGCGGTGCCCGCGCGCAGCCGCGCCGCGCACCGCTCCGGGGCCGGGACGGTCCCCGGGACCCCGCCCGAGCCGGCCGGACCGCCCGCGGACGCGCCGGAGCCGGCCGAGTCCGCCGTCGAGCCCACCGAGCCCACCGAGCCCACCGAGCCCGTCGAGCCTGTCGAACCCACCGAGCCCGTCGAGCTCGTCGAACCCACCGAGCCCGTCGAGCCCGCCGGGGCCCCGCCCCCGCGCCCCGAGACCGGCGGCCCCTCCTCGGACCTGTTCCGCCAGTACCTGCGGGAGATCGGCCGCATCCCCCTGCTCACCGCGGCCGAGGAGGTCGAACTCGCCCGCCGCGTGGAGGCCGGGCTGTTCGCCGAGGAGAAGCTGCGGCTCACGCCCGACCTGGACAGCCGGCTCGCCCACGACCTGGACCGGCTCGTCGTCCTGGGCCGGATGGCCAAGCGCCGCCTCATCGAGGCGAACCTGCGGCTCGTGGTGTCCGTCGCCAAGCGGTACGTGGGCCGCGGGCTGACCATGCTCGACCTGGTCCAGGAGGGCAACCTCGGCCTGATCCGGGCGGTGGAGAAGTTCGACTACGCCCGCGGCTACAAGTTCTCCACCTACGCCACCTGGTGGATCCGCCAGGCCATGTCCCGCGCGCTGGCCGACCAGGCCCGCACCATCCGCGTCCCCGTCCACGTGGTCGAACTCATCAACCGCGTCGTCCGCGTGCAGCGCCGGATGCTCCAGGAGCGCGGCCGCGAGCCGACCCCCCACGAGGTCGCCGCCCAGCTCGGCCTGCCCCCCGAGCGGGTCGGCGAGGTCCTGCGGCTCGCCCAGGAACCGGTCTCCCTGCACGCCCCGGTGGGCGAGGAGGACGACGTGGCCCTCGGCGACCTCATCGAGGACGGCGACGCCGCGAGCCCGGTCGAGTCGGCCGCGTTCCTGTTGCTGAGGGAGCACCTGGAGGCGGTGCTGTCGACGCTGGGGGAGCGGGAGCGCAAGGTCGTCCAGCTCCGCTACGGACTGGTCGACGGCCGCCCCCGCACGCTGGAGGAGATCGGCCGCATCTTCGGCGTGACCCGCGAGCGGATACGGCAGATCGAGTCCAAGACCCTCGGCAAGCTCCGCGACCACGCCTTCGCCGACCAGTTGCGCGGCTACCTGGAGTGACGCGGCGGGGGGGGGGGGGGGGGGGGGGGGGGGGGGGGGGGGGGGGGGGGGGGGGGGGGGGGGGGGGGGGAGGGGGGGGGGGGGGGGGGGGGGGGGGGGGG
>NZ_JBVITR010000025.1:75199-94481 GCF_055574875.1 Streptomyces sp. NPDC034670 | reverse complement strand
CCCCTCCCCCCGCCCCCCCCCCCCCCCCCCCCCCCCCCCCCCCCCCCCCCCCCCCCCCCCCCCCCCCCCCCCCCCCCCCCCCCCCCCCCCCGCCCCCAGGGCGGTAATCACTCAGATGTGCACAGTGCCGCACGGTCGTGCGGGCATATGCGGGACAATGACCGGGTGACCTCAGCGACCCGGCAGCCCGAGACCCCGGCCTCCCCCACGTTCTCGACGGTTCCCCCGCCCCCGGCTCCGCTCGAGCGGGGGCATCCCCAGAAGCAGGGAGGCACCCCCATCCTTCCCCCGCGGCTCATCGCCACCGACCTGGACGGCACCCTGCTGCGCGACGACAAGTCGGTGTCCCCCCGCACGGTCGACGCGCTGGCCGCCGCCGAGGAGGCGGGCATCGAGGTCTTCTTCGTCACCGGCCGCC
The DNA here is from genome assembly GCF_055574875.1 of Streptomyces sp. NPDC034670. NCBI lineage: Bacteria > Bacillati > Actinomycetota > Actinomycetes > Kitasatosporales > Streptomycetaceae > Streptomyces > Streptomyces sp. NPDC034670. The sequence continues at coordinate 94,063 of NZ_JBVITR010000025.1, read as the reverse complement.
CGGCCCGCTGGATGGACGTCGTCAGCGATCACGTCCACGGCCACGGGCTCGCCATCTGCGGCAACGGCGCGGCCGTCGTCGACCTGCACGGCGGACCCGGCGCACACCGCTTCGTGAAGGTGCGGGAGCTGGCCCGGGAGAACGCGCTGGACGCCGTACGACTGCTGCGCGAGGCCGCGCCGGGCACGGTGTACGCCGTCGAGCAGACCTACGGCTTCCACCAGGAACCGGCCTACCCCGAACTGCACAGGGAGGTCCCGGACGTTCTCGCCCCCGCCGAGGACCTCCTCGCTCCGGACGCCCCCACCGCCGGGGAGCCGGTGCTGAAGATCCTCGCCTACCACCCCGAGATCGACCCCGACGCCTTCCTCACCCTGGCCCGGCTCGCCGTCGGCGACCGCGCCAACGTCACCCGCTCCAGCCCCAGCGCCCTGCTGGAGCTCAGCGGTCCCGACGTGTCCAAGGCCAGTACGCTCGCCCTGTGCTGCGCCGAGCGCGGCATCTCCCACGAGGAGGTCGTCGCGTTCGGGGACATGCCCAACGACGTCGAGATGCTGACCTGGGCGGGCCGGTCCTACGCGATGGGCAACGCCCACCCGGACGCCGTCGCCGCCGCGTCGGGGCGCACGGTCGCCAACAACGACGACGGGGTGGCCGTGGTGATCGAGCAGTTGCTGAACGAGCGGCTGTAGTCCTCAGAGCGACACCCCGCGCTGCGCCAGCCACGACACCGGGTTCACCGCCGAACCCATCTCCTGGGTGACCCGCACCTCGAAGTGGAGGTGCGGTCCGGTGGAGTTTCCGCTGGTACCGGCCTGGCCGATCCACTGCCCGGCCGAGACCCGGTCGCCCTGGTCGACGGCGACGGCGGCGAGGTGGGCGTACTGGGTGTAGTAGCCGTTCGAGTGCTCCAGCACGACCTCGATGCCGAAGGCACCTCCGCAGGAGACCTTCACCACCCTGCCGGCGCCCACGGCCCGGACCGGTGTGCCGATCGGCACCGCGAAGTCCTGTCCGGTGTGCCGGTTCGCCCACCGCGCGCCGCCGCTGCCGTAGGACGCGGACATCTCGTACGTCTCCAACGGCGCCACCCAGGAGGTGGTGAACCGCGTCTCCGGCTGGTCGAGCCGGACCGCACCGGGACAGGAGCCGGCCGCGACCGAGGCGTCCGCCCGGCCCTGGAGTTCCCACCGCGCCGTTTCGAGCTTCCGCTCGATGCTCTGCTTCAGAGCGGCGAGTTCCGCGTTCTGCTTCTGCAGCCTCTCCCACGCCGCCGCGGCCTTCGCCTCGTCCCGGGCGAGCCGTGCCTCGGCCCGCTCGCTCTTCTCGATCGCCCGGTCCAGCGACAGCTGCGCCTGCCGCACGGCCCACTGACCACGCATCAGCCCCTCCGGGTCGTCCGCGAGGATCATGTGCGCGGCGAGCGGCAGCCCGCCGCCGCTGCGGTACTGGGAGCTGGCGATCCGTCCCAGTTCCCCGTGCAGGCCGGCCGTCTCCCGCCGCTCGCGGTCGAGCTGCTCCTCCAGCCGCCGCATCTCGGCCTTCCGTTCCTCGGCCTCCCGGCGCCCTTCCTCGTACCGCTCGGTCGCCACCGCCGCTTCCTCGTACAGCCGCGCCACCTGCGCGCTGATGCCGGATGCGGAGCCGTGGCCGGGAACGTGGCCGTCGTCGCCGTCGGCGGGCCGGGCGGCGAGCACGGCGAGAGCACACAGCAGCACGACGACGAGCAGCGGGTGACGGCGGGTGAGACGCATGCCTGCGATCCTGACCCCCGGCCCGGCGCACAGCACTGTTCAGATCGTACGCATGGGGGACCGAACACCCCGGATGGACCAGCGGTACCGCCATGTCGCCGAACGACTGCCCCCCGGGTGCCGGTTGACGTCGCGTCACGCGCGAAGCGGCCGGCCGGTGCCCGGTCGGCGGGTCAGGCCGGCCGGCCCCGGCCGGCGCCCACCCGCGGGTCCGACTCCGCCTCCCGCTGCACCATCGACCGCAACGCGCCGTCGACGGCGGCCAGTTCGGTGTACGGACCGCGCTGCACCACGCGCCCCTCGTCCAGCACGAGGACCTCGTCCACCGCCTCCAGACCCGCCAGCCGGTGGGTGATGAGCAGCGTCGTACGGCCCTCGGTGGCGGCCAGCAGATCGGCGGTGAGCGCGTCCGCGGTCGGCAGGTCGAGATGCTCCGCGGGCTCGTCCAGCACCAGCACGGGGAAGTCCGCGAGCAGGGCCCGGGCCAGTGCCAGCCGCTGCCGCTGCCCGCCGGACAACCGCGCCCCGTGCTCGCCGACGAGCGTGTCGAGCCCGTCCGGCAGGCCGTCGGCCCACTCCAGCAGCCGGACCCGGGCGAGCACGTCGCGCAGGTCGTCCTCGCTCGCGTCCCGCCGGGCGAGCAGCAGGTTCTCCCGCACCGTGCTGTCGAAGAGGTGCGCGTCCTGCGCACACAGCCCGACCAGCCGCCGTACGTCGTCGCCGTCCAGGGCGTACGCGTCCACCCCGGCCAGCGTGTACGCGCCGGCCTCCGGGTCCAGGAACCGCAGCAGCACCTGCGCGAGCGTCGTCTTGCCGGATCCGGACGGGCCGACCACCGCGATCCGGCGGCCCCGCCCCAGCGTCAGGTCCAGCCCGGCGAGCGCGTCCCGGTCCTGCCCGGCGTACCGGGCGCTCAGCCCCTTGACCACCAGGGGGAACGGCGACGCGGGCGCCTTCCGGGGCCGCTCCGGTTCCCGTACGGGCACCGGGGCGTCCAGCACCTCGTACACGCGTTCGGCGCTCCGGCGCACCCGCTGCCGGTACTGCACGGCGAGCGGCATCCCGAGGACGGCCTCGAACGCGGCCAGCGGGGTGAGGACGACGACGGCCAGCGCCACGCCGTCCAGCCGGCCGGCGGCCACCGCCTGCACGCCGACGAGCGCGGCGGCCGCGACGGTCAGGCCGGAGACCAGTGCGGTGAGCCCGTCGCCGAGCGCGGTGGCGGTGGCGGCGCGCGAGGCGATCCGGGTGAGCGTGCCGTCGGCCCGCCGCGCCTCGGCGGTCCGCGCGGGCAGGGCGCCGGCGACGGTCAGCTCCGCGGTGCCGGTGAGCAGATCGGTCACCCGGGTCGCGAGCACTCCCCGGGCGGGTGCCAGCCGGCGTTCCGCGCGCCGGGCCACGGCCCCGGTGAGCAGGGGCACCCCGGCCCCCGCCGCCAGCAGTCCGGCCGCGAGCACGGCCCCGGCCTCGGGCAGCAGCCAGGCCGTGAAGCCGACCGAGAGCGCGGAGACCACGACGGCCGCACCGGCCGGCAGCAGCCACCGCAGCCAGTAGTCCTGGAGGGCGTCCACGTCGGCGACCAGCCGGGAGAGCAGGTCGCCCCGGCGCGTCTCGCGGAGCCCGGCGGGCGCCAGCCGCTCCAGCCGCCGGAACACCGCGACCCTGATGTCGGCCAGCATGCGCAGGACCGCGTCGTGGGACACCAGCCGCTCGGCGTAGCGGAACACGGCCCGCCCGATGCCGAAGGCCCGGGTCGCCGTCACGGCCACCATCAGGTACAGCACGGGCGGCTGTTGCGAGGCCCGGGAGATGAGCCACCCGGACGTGGCCATGAGCCCGACGGCACTGCCCAGGGCGAGCGTGCCGAACAGCAGCGCGAGCGCGAGCCTCCCCCGCCGGGCGCCGGACACGGCGCGGACACGGTCGAGCACACCGCCCGGAGCCGGGTCCGCGCCGGGCTCGGCGGGCCCGCTCTCCGGCACGGGCGCCACCTCGGGGACCGGTGCGGTACCGGTCCCCCGGCGCACGGGCTCACCGCCGCCGTCGGGGGCCGGCGCCGCGAGCCGCACCACCCGGTCCGCGACGGCCAGCAGCGCCGGCCGGTGCACCACCAGCAGCACCGTCCGCCCGGCCGCCAGCCGCCGTACCGCCGCCACGACCTCGGCCTCGGTCGCACCGTCCAGCGCGGCCGTCGGCTCGTCGAGCAGCAGGACGGGCCGGTCCGCGAGGAAGGCCCGGGCGAGCGCCAGCCGCTGCCGCTGTCCCGCGGACAGCCCCGCCCCGTCCTCGCCGAGCACGGTGCCGGTGCCCTCGGGCAGCGCGTCCACGAACTCCAGCGCACCGGCGTCCCGCAGGGCGCGCCGCACGGCCACGTCGTCCGCGTCCGGCCGGGCCAGCCGTACGTTCTCCGCGATCGTCCCGGCGTACAGGTGCGGCCGTTGCGGCACCCAGGCCACCCGGCGGTGCCACGCGGTCAGGTCGAGCTCGGCAAGGTCCGTCCCCCCGATCCGCACCCGTCCCGCGGCCGGCCGGACGAACCCCAGCAGCGCGTTCAGCAGGGTGGACTTGCCCGCCCCGCTCGGCCCGACGAGCGCGACCGTCTCCCCCGGGGCGACGGTGAAGGACGCGTCCGACACGGCGTCCTCGGAGCGGCCGGGGTAGCGGACCGTCACCCCCTCGAAGGACAGACCGCCCGTCGGTACGGCTCCGGTGCCCGACGCCGGAACGGGCGTCTCCAGCACCGAGAAGATCTCCTCGGCCGCCGCGAGCCCCTCCGCCGCCGCGTGGTACTGCGTCCCGACCTGCCGCAGCGGCAGGTACGCCTCGGGCGCGAGGATCAGGATGACCAGGCCGACGACGAGGTCCGCGTCGCCGTACACGAGCCGCATGCCCATCGTCACCGCGACCAGGGCCACCGAGAGGGTGGAGAGCAGTTCCAGCGCGAAGGAGGAGATGAAGGCGATCCGCAGCGTCCGCATGGTCGCCCGCCGGTACTCCGCGGTGATCCGGCGGATCGACTCGGCCTGCGCCTTGGCCCGCCCGAACACCTTCAGCGTCGGCAGCCCGGCGACGACGTCCAGGAAGTGCCCGGACAGACGGGACAGCAGCAGCCACTGGCGGTCCATCCGGTGCTGGGTGACCCAGCCGATCAGCACCATGAAGACCGGGATGAGGGGCAGGGTGCCGGCGATGATGGCCGCCGAGACCCAGTCCTCGGTGACGATGCGTGCCAGCACCGCCACCGGTACGACCACCGCGAGCCCCAGCTGGGGGAGGTAGCGCGAGAAGTAGTCGTCGAGGGCGTCGACCCCGCGGGTCGCCAGGGCGACGAGCGAACCGGTGCGCTGTCCGCTCAGCCACCCCGGGCCCAGCGCCGCCGCCCGTTCCAGCAGCCGCCCCCGCAGCTCCGACTTCACCGCGGCGCTCGCCCGGTGGGCGGCCAGCTCGGTGAGCCAGCCGACCAGCGCACGGCCGACCGCGACAGCGACGAGGAGCAGCAGGGGAGCGCCGAGTTCGCCGGCGGACATGCCGCGCTGGAAGGCGCCCACCACGATCTCGGCGATGAGCACGGCCTGGGCGACGACCAGCCCCGCGCCGACGGCGCCCAGGCCGACGACCGCCACCAGGAAGAACCGGGTGGCACGGGCGTACCGGAGCAGTCGCGGGTCGATTGGTTTCACGTGAAACACACCTCAGTGCGCGGGGTCGGCGATGTGCTGGGTGCCGATCCGCTTGCGGAACACCCAGTAGGTCCAGCCCTGGTAGAGCAGCACGAGCGGCAGGGCGATCACGGTGAGCCAGGTCATGATCTTCAGGGTGTAGGGGCTGGAGGATGCGTTGGTGACGGTGAGGCTCCAGTCCGCGTCGAGCGTGGACGGCATGACGTTCGGGAAGAGCGTCAGGAAGAGCATCGCCACGGCGGCCACGATGGTGAGGCCGGACAGCGTGAACGACCAGCCCTCGCGCCCCGCCTGGTTCGCGAGCAGCGCGGCGACCAGCGAAGCCACGGCGACGACCAGCGCGACCAGGCTCGTGCCGTCCCCCCGGTCGGCCTGCGTCCACAGCAGGAAGGCCGACGCCAGGACCGCCGTGACGAGCCCCAGGCGCAGCGCGAGGCGCCGCGCCCGTTCCCGGATCTCCCCGACCGTCTTGAGCGCCGTGAACACCGTCCCGTGGAAGGTGAACAGCGTGAGGGTGACCAGGCCGCCCAGCAGGGCGTACGGATTGAGCAGGTCCCAGACGGTGCCCACGTACTCGAACTCGGCGTCGATCCTCACGCCCCGGACGATGTTCCCGAAGGCCACGCCCCACAGGAAGGCGGGGATCAGCGAGGTCCAGAAGATCGCCGTCTCCCAGTTGCGCTGCCAGTGCTCCTCCGGCCGCTTCACCCGGTACTCGAAGGCGACACCGCGGATGATCAGGCAGATCAGGATGACCAGCAGGGGCAGGTAGAAGCCGGAGAAGAGCGTGGCGTACCACTCGGGGAAGGCGGCGAAGGTCGCACCGCCCGCCGTGAGCAGCCACACCTCGTTGCCGTCCCAGACGGGGCCGATGGTGTTGATCAGCACCCGCTTCTCGGTGCGGTCGCGGGCGAGCAGCCGGGTGAGCACCCCGACCCCGAAGTCGAAGCCCTCGAGGAAGAAGTAGCCGATCCACAGGACGGCGATCAGTACGAACCAGACGTCGTGCAGTTCCATGACGGTGCAGCTCCCTCGGCCTAGTACGAGAAGGCCATCGGCTTGTCGGCGTCACGGAGGTCGCCGCCGAGCTTCGTGGGCGGGTTGAGGTCGGACTCGGTGAGCTCGGGCGGTCCCGCCTTGACGTACTTGGCGAGCAGCTTGACCTCGATGACGGCCAGGACGGCGTAGAGCAGGGTGAAGACGGTCATCGAGGTGATGACCTCGGCCTGGGACACGCCGGGGGAGACGGCGTGCCTGGTCTGCATCACGCCGTAGACGACCCAGGGCTGACGGCCCATCTCGGTGAAGATCCAGCCCCAGGCGTTGGCGATCAGCGGGAACCCCATCGTCCACAGCGCCAGGAGCCAGTACAGCCGGGACAGCTTCGCTCCGAGCGGCTTCCTCAGCAGCACCAGGTGCGGCACCTCGTCCTCCCCGGTGCGCAGGGCGGCCGGCAGCAGGAACTTCTTCCGCGTGAGCCACAGCCCGAGGAGGCCGAGCGAGAAGGAGGCCATGCCGAAGCCGATCATCCAGCGGAAGCCCCAGTAGGCGACGGGGACGATGGGCTTGTAGTCACCGGGACCGAACTGCTCCTGCAGGGCCTCGTTGGTGTCGTTGATGCCGGGCACGTGTGACTCGAAGTCGCCGTGGGCCAGGAAGGACAGCAGGCCGGGGATCTCCAGGGCGACCTTGTTGTGCCCCTCGTCGACGTCCCCGTAGGCGAACACGGAGAAGGGTGCCGGTCCCTCGCCGTCCCACAGGGCCTCGGCGGCGGCCATCTTCATCGGCTGCTGCTCGTACATGACCTTGCCGAGGGTGTCGCCGCTGACCGCGGTGAACAGGCCCCCGACCGCCAGGGTGACCAGGCCGAGCCGGAGCGAGGTGCGCATCACCGGGATGTGCTTCCCCCGCATCAGGTGGAAGGCGGCGATGCCCACCATGAAGGCGCCGCCGGTGAGGAAGGCCGCCGAGAAGCTGTGGAAGACCTGGTTGAGCGCGGTGTTCTGGGTGAGTACCAGCCAGAAGTCGGTGAGCTCGGCGCGGCCCTTCTCCTCGTTGATCCGGTAGCCGACCGGGTGCTGCATCCAGGAGTTGGCCGCGAGGATGAAGTACGCCGAGACCAGCGTGCCGAACGAGACCATCCAGATGCAGGCCAGGTGGATCTTCTTGGGCAGCTTGTCCCAGCCGAAGATCCACAGGCCGATGAAGGTCGACTCGAAGAAGAAGGCGATCAGCGCCTCGAAGGCCAGCGGGGCGCCGAAGACGTCACCGACGAACCGCGAGTAGTCGGACCAGTTCATGCCGAACTGGAACTCCTGCACGATGCCGGTGACCACACCCATCGCGATGTTGATCAGGAAGAGCTTGCCCCAGAACTTCGTCGCCTTGAGGTACTTCTCCTTCCCCGTGCGCACCCAGGCGGTCTGCAGCCCGGCGGTGAGGGCGGCCAGCGAGATCGTCAGGGGAACGAAGAGGAAGTGGTAGACGGTGGTGATACCGAACTGCCACCGCGCCAGGGTCTCCGGCGCCAGAGCCAGATCCACGTCGTCGCTCCTTACTTCGCCGCGGTCAGCAGCGGCCGTTTGACCCCGTTCGTCCCCCGCAACTCGGGAAAACGGGATCCGCTTGTGAACGCGTTCACATTCACAAGCAATTATGGCGCACTGCTTTTCGGACCCGGAAGGGGGGTCCCCTGTGACGTCAATCCCTGTGCGGCAACTTCTACGACCTGTTGACGCGGGGGCGAGCCTCGCAGCCGCGCGCCGGCGGCGAGCCCCACCGTCAGCGCCCGTTCCACGTGAAACGGGCATCACGCAGCAAACCGGCCGACGACTCGGTCGCCGGCCGGTGGAGGACGTGCGGGGCCCGGGCCCTCACGGAGCGGAGCCCGCGCTGCTAGAGCTGCTTGTGGAAGCCCCCCGCCACCTTCAGGAAGATGTCGTTCGCCTCGGTCTCTCCGATCGTCACCCGTACGCCCTCGCCGGCGAACGGCCGGATGACCACGCCCGCCTGCTCACACACCTGCGCGAACTCCCCCGTGCGCTCCCCGAGCCGCAGCCACACGAAGTTGGCCTGGCTCTCGGGCACCGTCCAGCCCTGATCACGCAGCGCGTCCCTCACACGGTTGCGCTCACACACCAGCGAGCCGACCCGGCCGATGAGCTCGTCCTCGGCCCGCAGCGACGCGATCGCCGCGTCCTGCGCGATCTGGCTCACCCCGAACGGCACCGCCGTCTTGCGCAGCGCCGCGGCCACCGGCTCGTGGGCGATCGCGAAACCGACCCTCAGCCCCGCCAGGCCGTACGCCTTGGAGAAGGTCCGCAGAACGCAGACATTGGGCCGCTCCCGGTAGATCTCGACGCCGTCCGGCACCTCGGGGTCCCGGATGAACTCGCGGTAGGCCTCGTCGAGCACCACCAGGACGTCGTCGGGCACCCGGTCGAGGAAGCGCTCCAGCTCGGCCCGCCTCACCACCGTGCCGGTCGGGTTGTTGGGGTTGCAGACGAAGATGAGCCGGGTCCGGTCGGTGATCGCCGCGGCCATCGCGTCCAGGTCGTGCACCTCGCCCGGCGTCAGCGGGACCTGCACGGACGCGGCACCGCTGATCTGGGTGATGATCGGGTACGCCTCGAACGACCGCCAGGCGTAGATCACCTCGTCGCCAGGGCCCGAGGTGGCCTGCAGCAGCTGCTGGGCGACACCGACCGACCCGGTGCCGGTGGCCAGGTGGGAAGCCGGGACGGCGAAGCGTTCGGACAGCTCGGCCATCAGGGCCGTGCAGGCCATGTCCGGGTAGCGGTTGAAGGAGGAGGCCGCGGCCGTGACGGTCTCCATCACACCCGGAAGCGGCGGGTAGGGATTCTCGTTGGAGGACAGCTTGTAGGCCACCGGCCCATCGGCCGACGCCGGCTTGCCCGGCTTGTACGTGGGGATCCCCTCCAGCTCGGCGCGCAGCTTGGGGCTCGTCTCGCTCACCGCAGTCCTCCTCGCGAAGACCGGCGGCCCATGACCGCCGCCGACATCCAATACTGCTCACCATATGAGGATTCGGCGCCGCTGCGTATAGGTGCGTCGAAGCCGCTCGCGCAGCCTCACCTGTCCCACCGGCAACACGGGCAACATCACCCGAAGGCGCAGGAAAGGCGCGTGAGCCAGGGGCGCGCTGCACATATATCTACGCGCCGGTGGCTTGCGCCGTGGCGCGCATCCCCCTTGCAGGTGAGTTGAGACCTCTTCGCAACATCACACCCTCGACAGGCCCGCATGCACCCACACGCCAGTTACTGGCATGCAAGCGCTCAACTTCCTTGCTTTGCAAGGGAACCGGCCCCGAATAATCTTGCAGAAACGTGCCTGCCAATGCGTGCATATGCGTCCGCCCTACCCCACCGCATGAGCCCTACTATCGGCTCGCCATGACAGCAGCAGGGAAGCACCAGGTGAGCCGCGCGGAAACCTCACGCCGAGGCAACCGGCCGGGTCGAGCGGGCATCAGGGACGTGGCCGCCGCCGCCGGAGTCTCCATCACGACCGTCTCCGACGCCCTCAACGGCAAGGGGCGGCTCCCGGACGCCACCCGGCGCCACGTCCGTGAGGTCGCCGACAGACTGGGGTACCGCCCCTCGGCCGCCGCCCGCACGCTCCGCACCGGCAAGTCCGGGCTCATCGGCCTGACCGTGACGACCTACGGGGATGAACCTTTCACCTTCACGGAGTTCGCGTACTTCGCCGAGATGGCGCGCGCCGCCACCTCCGCCGCACTCGCCCGCGGCTACGCCCTCGTCATCCTCCCCGCGACGTCCCGCCACGACATGTGGTCCAACGTCGCCCTGGACGGCACGGTCGTCATCGACCCCTCCGACCAGGACCCGGTCGTCAGCGAGCTGGTGCGCCAGGGCTTACCGGTCGTCTCCGACGGCCGGCCCGCCGGCTCGCTGCCGGTCACGGCCTGGGTCGACAACGACCACGAGGCCGCGGTCCTCGGCGTCCTCGACCACCTCGCCGACGCCGGAGCCCGCCGCATCGGCCTGCTCACCGGGACGACGACCGACACGTACACCCGCCTGTCGACCACCGCGTACCTGCACTGGTGCGAGCGGGTCGGCCAGGACCCGGTGTACGAGTCCTACCCGGCGCACGACCCGTGCGCGGGCGCCGTCGCCGCCGACCGGCTGCTCGCCCGCCCCGACCGCCCCGACGCCGTCTACGGGCTGTTCGATCCGAACGGCACCGACCTGCTCGCCGCCGCCCGGCGCTACGGCCTGCGCGTCCCGGACGACCTGCTGCTCGTCTGCTGCAGCGAGTCCACCGTCTACGCGAGCACCGAGCCGCCCCTCACCACGCTCTCCCTGAAACCGCGGCGCATCGGCACGGCCGCGGTCCAGCTGCTCATCGACGCCATCGAAGGGGCCTCCTCCGACCAGCCGGTGGAGCAGGTGATACCGACCGAGCTGATCGTGCGCACCTCCTCGCAGCGCCGGCCGCCCCGGACGACGGTCAGCCCGCCGAGGTCGCCGAAGGGGGCCTGAGGCGGCGCCTGCGCGGAGCGGGGCAGCGGCCCGGGAGGCCCGGGGCGAGGCGACGGGCCCGGGTGACCGGGGGCGGGACGGCCTCCCGGGAACGCGGCCCGGGCGCCGAAGCCCTCACGTCCGCAGGAGTGAAGCGGTGCCGTCCCCGCGCCACCCCTCCGGGAAACGATCCGGCCCTCGGGGGGAACGGCCGTCCCCGCGCACGGCAGCCGCGGCGGGCAAGATCGCGGGTCGGTTGAATACCGGCCCAAACGGGGCGAAAGCCCCGGTGAACGGGAGGCTTGCTCCGATTCACCACCCCTGGGTCATCACATGGCGCGATCCGCATTCCTATGATGGGCCCACGACACCGCGGGCCGCTGCGACCAGGCAGTCCGACGCGGTGCAGATGCGGCGCGATGGTGGAGGGGTCGATGACTCAGGGGGCCGGTCAGGGACCCGAAGTGGAGCGGACGGCGACACTGCGTGACTTCCGGGTGCCCGCGTACGTCCACGAAACCGGTCCGTACGTCCGGAGCGTCCACCCGGGTGACGTCGTCCCGCCGTCCGAGGAGGCCTACCCGGAGGGGTACACCCCCACCCAGCGGGACCTCCCCGTCATCAATCGGGGGGACACTGTTCAGGTGACCGTCGACCCCGCCTCCGTGCCCGCCCCGCAGCCCACCGCCGGTCCCGGCCCGCTGTACGTGGTCGGCGACGTCCACGGCTACCTCGACGAGCTGGTGGCCGCCCTCCAGGAGCAGGGCCTCATCGACTCCGCGGGACAGTGGTGCGCCGGTACCGCGCGGCTGTGGTTCCTCGGCGACTTCACCGACCGCGGCCCGGACGGCATCGGCGTCATCGACCTCGTGATGCGGCTCTCCGCGGAGGCCGCCGCGGCCGGCGGCTACTGCAAGGCCCTCATGGGCAACCACGAGCTGCTGCTGCTCGGCGCCAAGCGGTTCGGCGACACCCCCGTCAACTCCGGCGCGGGCACCGCCACCTTCCAGGCGGCCTGGCTGCTCAACGGCGGCCAGAAGACGGACATGGACCGCCTCCAGGACCACCACCTGCAGTGGATGGCCCGCCTCGACGCCGTCGAGAAGGTCGACGGCCATCTGCTGCTCCACTCCGACACCACCGCCTACCTCGACTACGGCCGCTCCATCGAAGAGGTCAACGACACCGTCCGAGAAACGCTCACCCGCAACGACGCGGACGAGGTCTGGGACCTGTTCCGGAAGTTCACCAAGCGGTTCTCCTTCCGCGACGAGGGCGGTGCCGACGCGGTGCGCTCCCTGCTGGACACGTACGGCGGCACCCGGGTCGTCCACGGCCACAGCCCCATTCCGTACCTGCTGGGCGAGGTCGGGTCCGAGGACGGCGAGGACGACACCGGCCCCGTGGTCTCGGGACCGCACGTCTACGCCGACGGCCTCGCCATCGCCATGGACGGCGGCGTCACGATGGCCGGAAAACTGCTGGTCCAGCAACTGCCGCTCGACGCCTGACGGTTCGCGGGGCCGTCGTCCGGCGGCCCGCGCCCGCATCGCACACGCGGCAATTTCGGTAAACCCCCTGTCACCGCGCGGCGTCACCGCTCTACCATCGGCTTATCCGTAGCAGGCTCCCCTCCGTTTCTGCCCGACGGCTCGTCAGCATGCCGAGCCCCAAGCCCTACGGAGCATCGGGGGATGCACATGAACAGCGTTCCGCAGTACCTGTCGAACGAGGACCGCGCGGAATACGAGCGGATTCTCGATGAGGCGCTGCGCTCCGCACCACACCGCCCGGAACTGACCGCCGTCGGCCGGCGGCTCAGCCCCGAACAACTGCGCACGATGGCGCTGGGCGCCACCGCGATCATCACGGCGGCCGCGGCGACCGAGTACCAGCACTACGTGAAGATTCGCGAGGAGCTGCGCCGGCCGCCGGTGCCGGCCGCCCGCGACTCCGACTCCGCCGGGCCGGGCGCGCACGCGGGAGGGCTCGCCGCCACCGTGGGAGAGGTCGCCGAGGCCACCGGCGCGGGCGCCGTCGCCGTCGTCGCCGTCCTGGCGCCCGTCCTGGCCGGCGCCGCCGCCGCGATATTCCTGCTCGTCGGCTACGTCCTGCGGATGCTCGACTCCGACGCCGCGTTCGCCCGGACCCTCCTCACCACCGGCTGGGTGTTCGGCGCCGTGACGGCGGTCGCCGTCCTCGTCGCCGCGGTGGGTCTGCTGCTCACCGCGCTGCGCAACAAGCCCTCGGCCCTCGCCGCCCCGTACGACGCCCGCGACGGGGAGCTGGCCCGGGCCAGGGACGCCTGGCGCGAGGCACTGCTGGAACGGGGGATCCTGCCGTTCCTGCGGGACGCGCTCGCCGATCCGGCGGCCACCGCACCGCGTCGCACGACGCCGCCCGCGCCGACCAGCCGCATGCCGCACCTCGGTTACGACCGGCCGGGTTTCACCAGCCCCGGCGAAGGCCCGGCCCGCGGTCCGCGGCCGAGCTACTCGAGCCCGGACTACTCGAGTCCGGACTTCGGGGGACCGGAACACCGGCCGGAGTAGCCGGACGGCCCGGCCGCCGGCTCGCGCCTCCTTGCGGCGCGGAGCCTTCCGGGGCCCCGCGCCGGAGGGCGCGAGCCGAGCGAGCGGTGCCTTCCCGGAGTACGTTCCCGTGGTGCGTCGCCGCCGTGCGCGGTCAGAGGACGCCCGCCTGCCGCGCAGCCGTGACCCACAGCGGGAACTCGGACAGCAGACGGTCGTACAGCTCCGGGTCCGGCACGGTGCCGATGTCGTCGACGGCGAAGAAACCGACGTTGTCGACGCGGCGCCCGGGCAGCGTGTCGAACCGCTCCAGCACGCCGTAGTTCGACCGGCCCAGCCCCACGAACTGCCAGAAGACCGGCTCCTCGACGGCCTCGCGCAGCTCCCGCTCGATCTCGGCGTTGCGGTAGACGCCGCCGTCGGAGAAGAACAGCACGAGGGTCGGCACGGAGACGGGGTTCTCCCGGACGTACGCCCGGACCTCGGCGATGACCTTCTGTTCCTCGTTCTGGATGCCCACCTCCCGCATGTCGACCTGGCGGGGGTCCAGCCCCTTCTTCCGTCCGCGCCGGAAGAGACCCATCTCCCCCACCCGCACGTGCAGCCGCAGCCACTCGGGAAGCTCGCCGATCCGCAGATCGGGCAGCCTGGCCGGGTTCGAGGCGAACGTCCAGGCCTGCATCTCCCCGTCGTCGTCCAGCTGGGCGGCGACGGCGGCCACGCGCTCGACGACATCGGTCACGACGCCCTTGGCGTACAGGGGGGCCATGGACCCGGAGGCGTCCAGGACGAGGACGACGCGCGCGGTGATCCCGGCGGCCCCGTGCTTGCGCAGACTGACCGCCACCTGTTCCTTGCGCAGGGACAACCGCTTGCGCATGTCCACGGGCAGCCGCTCCTCGCCCCTGGTGAGCCGCGGCGCGCCTGCCCGGGGGCCGGAGGGCGGGGCGGTCTCCGTGGGAACCGGCGGTGCCGGCGGTGCCGGCGGGAAGGGCGCGGAGGGCGGTACCGGTGCGGCCGGGGGCGCGGGGGCGGTGGCCGCCGGGGAGCCGCCGGTCACCGGAGGGGCGTCGTCCACGGTGATGCCGAAGTCGGTGGCCAGGCCGGCGAGCCCGGAGGCGTACCCCTGCCCCACCGCGCGGAACTTCCACTTCCCCTGGCGCCGGTACAGCTCGCCGCCGATGAACGCGGTCTCCGTTCCGGCCGCCATGTCGAACCGCGCGATCTCGGTCCCCGTCCCGGCGTCGAGCAGCCGGAGCGCCAGCCCCGGCACCTGGCCGAACGTTCCGCCGTCCGCCGACGCGCACAGCACGATCCGCTCGACGGCCGGTTCCAGCGAGCGCAGGTCCACCTCCACCGTGTCGGCCGCGGCCCCGGCGGCACTCCGCTTCCCCAGGTGCGTGACGGCGCCCGACGCGTGCCGCGGCTGGTTGTAGAAAACGAAGTCACCGTCGTCCCGCACCCGTCCCGCCCCCGTGAGGAGCAGGGCCGAGGCGTCGAGGTCGGGCACCCCGGGCCCGGCCGCCCAGGCGAGCTCGACGCGCACCGCGGGGGCGTCGACGGGGAGGTTGGATCCCTTGCTCATGGAACTCGCTGTCATGGGACCAGTCTGGCCGAGCGGCACCGCGAAGGGGAGGAAGGCCCCGGCGACCCCTGCGGACGGCGTACCGCGGAAGGGCGGTGCTCGCGGTCCGCCGGCCGCGAGCACCGCCCCCGGGGGACCTCAGTCCACGATCGGCAGGTACACGCGGTTGCCCGCGGCCGCGAACTCCTTCGCCTTCTGCGCCATGCCCTCCTCGATCTCGGCCCGACTGCCGCCGTGCTCCCGGCGGATGTCCTGCGAGATCTTCATCGAGCAGAACTTCGGCCCGCACATCGAGCAGAAGTGAGCCGTCTTGGCCGGTTCGGCCGGAAGGGTCTCGTCGTGGAACTCACGCGCCGTGTCCGGGTCGAGGGCGAGGTTGAACTGGTCCTCCCACCGGAACTCGAAGCGGGCGTCGGACAGCGCGTCGTCCCACTCCTGTGCGCCCGGGTGCCCCTTGGCGAGGTCGGCGGCGTGAGCGGCGATCTTGTAGGTGATGACACCGGTCTTGACGTCGTCGCGGTGGGGCAGGCCCAGGTGCTCCTTGGGCGTGACGTAGCAGAGCATGGCCGTGCCCCACCAGGCGATCATCGCGGCGCCGATGCCGGAGGTGATGTGGTCGTACCCCGGTGCGACGTCCGTCGTCAGCGGACCGAGCGTGTAGAACGGGGCCTCCTCGCAGATCTCCTGCTGGAGGTCGATGTTCTCCTTGATCTTGTGCATCGGGACGTGTCCCGGGCCCTCGATCATGGTCTGCACGTGGAAGCGCTTCGCGATCCGGTTGAGTTCGCCGAGCGTGCGCAGCTCCGCGAACTGCGCCTCGTCGTTGGCGTCCGCGATCGAGCCGGGCCTGAGACCGTCGCCGAGCGAGTACGTGACGTCGTACGCGGCGAGGATCTCGCAGAGCTCCTCGAAGTTCTCGTAGAGGAACGACTCCTTGTGGTGCGCCAGGCACCACGCGGCCATGATCGAGCCGCCGCGCGAGACGATGCCGGTCTTGCGGTTCGCGGTGAGCGGTACGTACGCGAGCCGCACGCCGGCGTGGACCGTCATGTAGTCCACGCCCTGCTCGGCCTGTTCGATGACCGTGTCCTTGTAGATCTCCCAGGTCAGTTCCTCGGCCCTGCCGTCGACCTTCTCCAGTGCCTGGTACAGCGGCACGGTGCCGATGGGCACGGGGGAGTTGCGCAGCACCCACTCCCGGGTGGTGTGGATGTTGCGGCCGGTGGAGAGGTCCATCACCGTGTCGGCGCCCCAGCGGGTCGCCCAGGTCATCTTCTCCACCTCCTCCTCGATGGAGGAGGTCACCGCCGAGTTGCCGATGTTGGCGTTGACCTTCACCAGGAACCGCTTGCCGATGATCATCGGCTCGGTCTCCGGGTGGTTGACGTTGGCCGGGAGCACCGCCCGGCCCGCCGCGATCTCCTCACGGACCACCTCGGGGGAGACGTTCTCCCGGAGCGCCACGAACTCCATCTCGGGCGTGATCTCGCCCCGGCGCGCGTACGCCAGCTGCGTGACCGCCCGGCCTTCGCGGCCCCGGCGCGGCTGGCGCGGCCGGCCGGGGAAGACCGCGTCGAGATTGCGCAGGCCGCCACGCGGCGAGGTGTGCTTGATCCCGTCGTCCTCGGGACGGACGGGACGGCCCGCGTACTCCTCCGTGTCGCCGCGGGCGATGATCCAGTTCTCCCGCAGCGGGGGCAGGCCCCGGCGGACGTCGGTGTCGACGAGTGGATCGGTGTACGGCCCCGACGTGTCGTACAACGTGACCGACTGCCCGTTGGTGAGATGCACCTGACGGACCGGCACCCGCAGATCGGAACGTGCGCCCTCGATGTACGCCTTGTGCCAGCCGATGGACTTCCCGCCCTCTCCGCTCGCCGACGTCTCCGTCGGGGTCTGCGTGGAGGCAGGCGTGCGTGCGTCCTTGTTGGTCATGAGACCTACTCCCTACGCCGGCATTACCCGGTAACAGGTTCGGCGGTCGACGCAGCGGTTTCCGTCTGCCGACGTCCCGTGGGAAACATCACGCGCATCGGTGATGTTTCATGTGAAACGTCGCTGGGACGGAGGTCAGCGCCCTCTCAGCCCGGTGCTCCGAGCTCCCGCGTGTACAAAAGGTGCCTCCACGCTAGCGTCCCCTCTGGCGCGGTGACCAGAGGGCCCCTCCTGTTCTTGCGATGATCGGTCGGTGACCTCGATGCAACCTCCCTCGTACCCACCGCCCGAGCCACCCCGCGGATCCGGCGCCGGAAACGGCGGCCGTGACCGAGGGGCCGGAGCCGGCCACCCGATGGGGCGTGGGAACGACGGCAGACACCTCAGCGGCCCTCGTCCGGGTGGGGACGGCCGCGGAGGAGGCTCCGGCGGCAGCCCCGGCCACGGGGGGCCTTCCGGGGGCGGACACGGCCACTCGCACGGGCACAGCCACGGTCCGGCGGCTCCCGTCTCCCGGCACCTGCGCAGGGTCATCGCGGCGATCCTGATTCCGTTCGCCGCGGCGGTGCTGGTCGGCCTCGCCGTTCTGTGGCCGGGCGGCACCCCGGGACACGAACGCACCGGCGTCGGTTTCGACCGGCAGACCCAGCACGCCACGGTCACCGAAGTGGTCGGGGTGAGCTGCCAGTCCGTCAACGCCTCCGGAGGCGTCCCGACCGGCGACACCTCCACCGCCGAGGGCTCCTCGGCCCAGCAGCAGGCGACCGGCACCTGCAAGAAGGCGACCGTCCGGGTCGACACCGGCAAGGACAAGGGCCGTACGTTCACCGAGATCGTGCAGCCGGACCAGTCCCGGCAGTTGAGCGAGGGCCAGGAGGTCGTGGTCGCCTACGAGCCCTCCGCGCCGGAGGACCTGCAGTACTCGGTCACCGACGTGAACCGGCGCTTCCCCTTGGCGCTGCTCGCCGGCGTCTTCGCGCTCGCCGTGGTGGCCGTGGGCCGACTGCGCGGCGTGATGGCGCTGGTCTCGCTGGCGGTCAGTTTCCTGGTGCTGAACTTCTTCATCCTGCCCGCGATCCTGCAGGGCTCGAACCCGCTGGTCGTGGCGGTGGTGGGGGCCAGTGCGATCATGCTGGTCGCGCTCTACCTGTGTCACGGGCTGTCGGCGCGTACGTCCGTGGCGGTACTCGGCACACTGGTCTCCCTGCTGCTGATCGGCATCCTCGGTTCGGTGTTCATCGGCTGGGCCGCGCTGACCGGCAACACGGACGACAACACCGGTCTGATCCACGGGCTGTACCCGGAGATCGACATGAGCGGTCTGCTGCTGGCCGGCGTCATCATCGGCTCGCTCGGCGTCCTCGACGACGTGACGGTCACGCAGACCTCCGCGGTCTGGGAACTGCACGAGGCCAACCCGTTGATGGGCCGGCGCGGGCTGTACCGCGCCGGCATCCGCATCGGCCGCGATCACATCGCTTCCGTGGTCAACACCCTCGTCCTCGCCTATGCGGGCGCCGCACTGCCCCTGCTGCTGCTGTTCTCCATCGCGCAGAGCAGCGTGGGGACGGTCGCGAACAGCGAGCTGGTCGCGGAGGAGATCGTACGGACCCTGATCGGCTCGATCGGCCTGGTCGCCTCGGTGCCGGTCACCACGGCCCTGGCCGCCCTGGTGGTCTCGGCCGACCGGCCGGCGGTCCAGGTCCCGGCACAGGACGCCCCGCCGGTCCCGGCACGCGGCGGGAGGGGAAGGCGCCGTAAGCGCTGACGCGGGCCCGGGGGGGGGGGGGGGGGGGGGGGGGGGGGGGGGGGGGGGGGGGGGGAGCGGGGGGGGGGGGGGGGGGGGGGGGGGGGGCGGGTAGGTGGGGGGGC
>NZ_JBVITR010000025.1:46546-75189 GCF_055574875.1 Streptomyces sp. NPDC034670 | reverse complement strand
CCCTCCCCCCCCCCCCCACAAGGGGGGGAAGAAAGACCCCCCCCCCCCCCCCCCCCCCCCCCCCCCCCCCCCCCCCCCCCCCCCCCTCCCCCCCCCCCCGGGGCACCGCTCCCGCGAAGCGCGGGGAAGCGTTCCTGCGGAGCGGGGTGGAACACGGTGGAGCGTCCCGCCCGCCACCACCCGACCGGCGTAACGCTTCACCCGGCGCCCTGCTCCGCCAGGATCCGGTCGAGCGCGTCGTCGAGGTGGGCGTCGAAGTCGGCGAGCGCCCCCTCCTGGCCCAGCGGCACCAGTTTGTCGGTGCGGTCGAGGAAGGCCACGAGCGGCGCGGTCGACGAACGGAACAGGGCCTGGTCACTGCCGACCTGAAGCCGGATCAGCACCTCGCCCAGCGTCTCGGGGTCGACCGGTGAGACGCGTACGTCGCCCTCGCCGCACGGTCGGCCGACGCCGTCGACCAGCAGCTCCCTGCCGAACGCCCAGGTCACGGGAGCGTCTCCGGGCAGGTGGAAGGTCAGCCGCACGGCATAGGGATCGCAGGTGTCATAACGCAGCTCCACCGGGATGCGGAAGGACAGCTCCTCCGACACGAGAAAGCTCATCATGACCTCTGCCTGTACGGATTCGCGCATCGCCTACCCCGTCATTCGCCGCGGACTGGCCGGGCATGGACCCTGACACCTGATGGAATCTTGCTGAACGTACACAGCAGATCACAAGGAGTGATTCTTCAGATACTGATAGAGAGCGTCAATGCCCCCACCCGGCGCCCCATCTCGGCCTGCAGTCCGCGTGCCGCGGGGAGCAGCCGGTCGGCCTGGTGTGCGGGCAGGGAGAGGGCCACCGTCGCGGCCGTGGTGCCGACGGTGACCGGGATCGCGGCGCAGACCGTTCCCAGGGCGTACTCCTGCCGTTCGATCACCGGCTCCATGCGCCGCACCCGCTCCAGGCGCCTCAGGAGGCCCTGCTCGTCGCGCACGGTGTACGGCGTGACGGACCACACGGGGTAGCGGTCGAGGTGGTCGCGGCGGGCCTCCTCGTCGAGCTGGGAGAGCAGGCACTGCCCGACCGCGTGTGCGTGGCCGGTCTCGCGGAAGTCGGCCCACTCCGGCACCGCGGGGTGGACGGGGCTGTCGGAGACGCACACGACGTCGATCTCGCCCTCGCGGTACACGGCGCAGTACAGGGGCACGCCGATCGCGTCACGCCAGCGGGTCAGCAGGTCGACGATCGTGCTGCGACGTTTCTGCTGTGCTCCGCTGCCGGTCAGCCGCTCGGTCGCCTCACCGAGGAAGAACAGCCCCTTGTCGCGGCGCAGATAACCCTCGTGCACGAGGGTGCGCAGCAGGTGGTACGTGGTGGGAAGCGCCAGCCCCGTCTCACGGGCCAGTTGCTTGGCGGGGGCACCGTACGGGCGCCCGGCGACGGTCTCCAGCAGGCGCATGGCCCGCTGCACGGAACCGATGAGCGTGGTGGTGGGCACCGGTGGGGAGGACGTCGGCGCGTGGGGCTGTGGGAGAACGGAAGCGGTCAGGTGGGCAGGGGCCGTGCCAGTCGTGGCCAAGGGTCACTCCCGAAACGCGAGGGGGCAGCCCGTGCGGGGGAACACGGGTGGGGGTCGCCGCTCGCGGGGATCGTCCCCGCGTCGAGTTCCGGACTCTAACCGGCTGTGACCGCACGCAGACGGCCCGCCGGGAAAACTTCGCCCGCCCGAGGGAACCGGTGATTCCTGTTACCGGACCACCGGTCCCCCTGGGCTCACCAGTCGCCGCGCGACGAGGAACTCGACATGAACTTCCGGACGACGTAGATCAGTCCGCCGACCAGAGCCACGAAGACCAGCAGCTTGAAGAGCAGTCCGATCACGAAGCCGACCACACTCGCTATCAGCCCGCCGAACACCACCAGGGCGATGACCGGCACCGCGATCCACTTCACCCACCACGGCAGTCCCGCGAAAATCTCCCGCATCGCCTCGTCCTTGCCTCTCCGCCCGCCGAGTACCGGGGCGTGTCGATGATGTCCTGCACCCGATGCTAGGGCCGGGCCCGGCCCGGCGGGGGCCCCGGACCCCTTGTCGTCCCCTGACCCGTCCCCTAGGGAACCCCGAGGCCGCCGCTCAGCTCTCCGGGGGGGAGAACACCACCAGAACCCGCAGGTCCTCGCTGATGTGGTGGAACTTGTGCGCCACACCGGCCGGTACGTACACCACGCTGCCGCGCGCCACCTGGGTGGTCTCCGTGCCGACGGTGATCGCCGCCCGGCCGCTGACGACGAAGTACACCTCGTCCTGCTGGTGCGGCTGCTGCGGATCCTGTTCCCCCGCGTTCAGTGCGTAGAGGCCGACCGACATGTTCCGCTCCCGCAGGAACTGGAGGTACGCCCCGTCGTTGGCGGCGCGTTCCGCCTCCAGTTCGTCCAGCCGGAATGCCTTCATCGTCTCGTCCCGCCCCTTGGCTCACTGCTCGTGTCCGATCCCGTCTGCCACGATCAGACACATGAAGAATTTCCTAGTCAAGACGATCGCCAACGCGGGCGCCCTGGCGGTCGCGGTGTGGCTGCTCGACAAGATCACCCTCACGGGTGACGACACGGGCAAGGAGATCGGCACCCTGCTTCTGGTCGCATTGATCTTCGGCCTGGTGAACGTCCTGGTCAAGCCGGTGGTGAGGCTTCTGAGCCTGCCCCTGCTCATCCTGACGCTGGGCCTGTTCACCCTGGTGGTGAACGCGTTGATGCTGCTGCTCACCTCCTGGCTCGCCGGTGTGCTGGACCTGAGCTTCCACGTCGAGGGCTTCTGGACGGCCGTGCTCGGCGGCCTGATCGTCTCGGTCGTCTCCTGGGCGCTCAACGTCGTCCTGCCCGACGGGGACCGCGTGCGATGACCTACCGCGTCTGTTTCGTCTGCACCGGCAACATCTGCCGCTCACCGATGGCCGAATCCGTCTTCCGGGCGCGCGTGGCCGAGGCCGGCCTGGACGGCCTGGTCGAGGTCGACAGCGCCGGCACCGGCGGCTGGCACGAGGGGGAAGCCGCCGATCCCCGCACGGTGGCCGTCCTCCGGGCGAACGGTTACGACACCGGCCACACGGCCCGGCAGTTCGACCCGGCCTGGTTCGCCCGCCTCGATCTCGTCATCGCGCTCGATTCCGGCCACCTCGGGGAGCTGCGCCGCGCGGCCCCCACGGAACGGGACGCGGACAAGGTGCGCCTGCTGCGTTCCTACGATCCCGCCGCCGGTGACGATCTCGACGTACCGGACCCCTACTACGGGGAAGCGGACGGCTTCGACGAGTGTCTTCACATGGTGGAGGCGGCGAGCACCGGTCTGCTCGCCGCCGTGCGCGAACAGGTGGAAGGACGAGCGGCATGAACGATTCGGCAACAGAAGGCGGTCCCGGGACCACCGCACCCGGCTCCTCCCCCGGCGACGGCACCCGCGCGGTGCGGGCCGGGCTGCCCGAGCCGGTCAAGCACGAGCCGACCCTGCCCGGGCCCGTGTTCGCCGCCCACTTCCACCTGCCGGGCGACCCCACCGGCCCGTACACCTACGGCCGGGACGAGAACCCGACCTGGACGCTGCTGGAGCGGGCCGTCGCCGAGCTGGAGGCGCCCGGGCAGGACGGTGTCGAGGCCCTGGTGTTCGCCTCGGGCATGGCCGCGATCTCCTCGGTGCTCTTCTCCCAGCTCCGCGCCGGGGACACCGCCGTCCTGCCGAGCGACGGGTACCAGGCGCTCCCCCTGGTCCGTACCCAGCTGGAGACGTACGGCATCGAGGTGCGCACCGCACCGACGGGCGGTGACGCCCAGCTCGAGGTCCTCGACGGCGCGAAGCTGCTGTGGCTCGAGACCCCGTCGAATCCCGGGCTGGACGTGTGCGACGTACGACGGCTCGTCGAGGCGGCACACGCCCAGGGTGCCGTGGTCGCCGTCGACAACACCCTCGCGACACCGCTCGGCCAGCGTCCGCTGGAGCTCGGCGCCGACTTCGCGGTGGCCAGCGGCACCAAGCAGCTCACCGGGCACGGAGACGTCCTCCTGGGGTACGTCACCGGCCGTGATGCCGCGGCCATGGCCGCCGTCCGCCGTTGGCGCAAGATCGTCGGTGCCGTTCCCGGGCCCATGGAGGCCTGGCTGGCGCACCGTTCCATCGCCACGCTCCAGCTGCGCGTCGACCGGCAGAACGCCACCGCCCTGGTGCTCGCCCGGGCGCTGGGCGAGCGGCCCGAGGTGACGGGGCTCCGCTATCCGGGGCTGCCGGACGATCCCTCGCACGAGATCGCCTCGCAGCAGATGCGGCGCTACGGGTGCGTGGTGTCCTTCACGCTGCCCACCCGCGAGCGTGCCGACCGCTTTCTCGACAGGCTGCGGCTCGTGGACGACGCGACGAGCTTCGGTGGTGTGCGCTCGACCGCGGAGCGGCGCGGCCGGTGGGGCGGGGACGCGGTGCCGGAGGGTTTCGTCCGCTTCTCCGTGGGCGCCGAGGATCCCGAGGACCTGGTGGCGGACGTGCTGCGCGCCCTGGACAAATCCGCCGTCTGACCGCCCGCGGGCCGGGTCGCCCGGCACCCCGCTCACCGCGACGGACGGTCCGAGCCTCCCCCCTCGTGGCTCGGACCGTCCCCGGTTCTGCGCGCGAAGAACCGCGCGACCCAGGCTAGTTGACTCGGTGTCAGTGTCCAATCACAGGAGCGGCAGCGACCTATCGACTTATTTATAGTTGGTTCTGTCCGGGTCGGCGGCGGGGCTGACAAAGGGAGGGCACACGGTGGACCTGGCCTTGCTGCGGACCTTCGTGACCGTGCACCGGGCCGGTTCCTTCACTCGTGCCGCCGCCCTGCTCGGCCTCTCCCAGCCGGCCGTCACCTCCCAGATACGGACACTGGAGCGGCAGCTGGGACGGCCGCTGTTCCTGCGTCAGGCACGCGGTGTGACACCGACGTCCATCGGGGACGAACTCGCCCACAAGGCGGCACCGCATCTCGACGCCCTCGTGGAGATAGCGGAGGCCGGCATCGAGGAGGACTCCTCCTTACGCACCCTCCATCTGGCCGGCCCCCCGGAGTTCACCGCCGAGCGGGCGTTGCCCGTCCTCATGGAGGCGGCCGACGACGGTCAGGGCTTCGCTCTGCGCGCCTCCTTCGGTACCGCCGAGGAAGCCCTGGAAGGGCTGGCCGCCGGGCATCACGATCTGGCCATCAGCACGGTCCGGCCGCGCGGCGCCCTGCTCTCGGCGACCGCGCTCTGCGACGAGGAGCACGTGCTGATCGCCGCTCCGCGCTGGGCCGGGCGGATCGGCCCCGGCCCACTCCACCGCACCGGTGCGTCCGCCCTGGAGCAGGTCCCGGTGATCGAGGTGCACGAGTCGCTGCCGTTCGTCTCCCGCTACTGGGCCTCCGTGTTCGACTCCCGCCCGGCCGGCCCGGGGACCGTGATCGTCCCGGACCTGCGCGCGGTGCTGGCCTGCGCCGCAGCGGGCGCGGGGCTGGCGGTGCTGCCCCGCTATCTGTGCGCGGCGGCACTCGAGCGGGGAGACGTGATCACTCTGCACGAGCCGGCAGTGCCCCCGCTGCGCACGTACTTCCTGGCCGTCCGCACCGGCACGCTGGCCATGCCGCACATCGCCCGTGCCCACGAGCGGTTGCAGCAGGCGGCCACCACCTGGTGCTGACCCGCCGGACGGTCGCCCCGGCCCGGGTATCCGGCTGGTGACGTCGTGCGATGTTTCACGTGGAACCAGCCGGGCCACATTTCCCCCATGACCGTCCGACCCGTGGTCAAGCGCACCGCTCGCGCCGTTCTGCTGGACGGCGACCATCTGATCCTGATCAAGCGCACCAAACCCGGCATGGATCCCTACTGGGTCACCCCCGGCGGTGGAGTCGAGCCGGAGGACCCGACGGTCGTCGACGCCCTGCACCGCGAGGTGTACGAGGAGCTCGGCGCCAAGATCACCGATGTGGTGCCCTGTTTCGTCGACACCGTGGAGCACATCGGTGAGGACGGTGGTGCCACCGGTGTGAAAGTGCAGCACTTCTTCGTGTGCCGCCTGGAGTCCATGGACCCGTCCCTCCGGCACGGACCGGAGGTCGACGAACCCTCCGGCGAGTACGAGATCGTCCGCGTGCCGTTCACCCGCGTCGGTATCGCCTCGGTCCATCTCGTACCGCTCTCGCTGCGGCACTACCTCGACGGCAACATCGAGGGTGTACGCGCGATGCACGCCCCCGACCTCGGCTGACGTCCGACCGCCCACCGGCACGCACCAGCTCGCGGGCTTCCCGCAGGGACCTTCCCCCAAAGGAGCGGCCGGGGCATGGCCGAAAGCGGGCCGCGCCTCCGGAAACGGGTGGACGTCAGCACCGCCGGTCGGACAGCCTGACCTGCGTGCCGACGTCATCTCTTGCCTCTCTGCCCATCCGCCGTCTGACCCTCCGCGACCTCACCGCCTGCGTCGACTTGTCCGAGGACCGGGGGTGGCCGCGGGAGGAGCACAAATGGGGACTCCTGCTCTCGGCCGGAAAGGGGTACGGCATCGACGACCCCGCGGGCGGCCTGGTGACCTCCTGTGTCATCACCGAGTACGGGCCACAGGAGCGTCCCGCCCTGGGCGCCATCGGCATGGTTCTGGTCGCCGAGCGGCATGCCCGTCAGGGCGTGGGACGTCGGCTGATGCGTCATGTGATCTCGTCGATGGGCACCACGCCGCTCACTCTGTACGCGACCCCTTACGGCCGTCCTCTCTACGAGGAGCTGGGTTTCAAGGTCACCGGCCGGGCGGAGATGCTGCGGGGCCGCTTCCTCCCCGCGGGAGCACAGCAGGCGGTCGCCACCCGTGCCGCGACCGCCGAGGACCTCCCCGCGATCCTCCGCCTGGACGAGGAGGCGTTCGGGGTCGACCGCACCCACGTCATCACCCGCCTGCCCGCCTTCGCCGACCAGTTGCGGGTCGCCGAGAAGGACGGGCGGCTCATCGGGTACGCGGCCGCCTGGCCCAACGTGGACACCCACGTCGTCGGTCCGCTGATCGCCCGCGACACCCCGACGGCTCAGGCACTCCTCGCCTCCCTCGCCGCCCGCACGGACCGGCCGCTGCGCACCGACATCGACGTGCGGCACGAAGAGCTGCTGGGCTGGGCGAAGGAGCACGGGCTGGCGTCCGTCGCGTTCAACGACGTCATGACGTACGGGATCACGGAGTTGCCCGGTGACTGGAGCCGCCGGTTCGCCCCGGTGACGGTCGCGGCGGGCTGACCTCTTTCCGCCGGCACGACGGCGCCGGCGCCCGACGGGCTCGGGCGCCGGCGCCGTGTCGTGGGGCCCGTCGTCAGGCGAGGCTGTCCACGGCGGACGTGGCGAAGGCGTGGTCCTGTTCCGGGGCCCCGCCGCCGACGCCGATCGCGCCGATCAGCCGTCCGTCACGCCGGACGGGCACACCTCCGGCGATGAACAGCAGCGGCCGGTCGAGTGCGGTGGGAAGGGTGTGGAAGAGACCCCCGGGCTGCACGGCGTCCACGAGGTCGGCGGTGGGCGCGTCCAACTGGAGAGCGGTGTACGCCTTGCGGGTGCTGGTCTCACCGGAGATCAGCACGGCGCGGTCGTCCCTCCGGAACGCGAGCAGGTTCCCGCCCGCGTCGAGGACGGTGACGCTGACCGTGACACCGGCGGCCTCGGCGGCCCGGCGTGCGGCGGTGACGAGGGCCTCGGCGTCCGCGATGGTGAGCGGGGCGACGGCGGTCGTGTTCATGAAGAGGTTCTCCTCGGGATACAGGTGTGGTCGGTTCTTCGGTGGAAGGGAGCGCAGGCGGGTGCGGGGACGGCCCTGGCCCCGCACCGGTCGGGTCCTGCGGGTCAGTGGGAGACGGCGGTCCGCTGCTCTGCGGGGGCCGAGCCGGCGGACACGGCACCGGTGGCCCTGTCGCGGCGCTCGAGGGCGGCCGAGACGAAGGCCAGTACCAGGGCGCTGGCGGCAAGGAGGGCGCCGACCCAGTTGGGCGCGGTGTAGCCGAGGCCCGCGGCGATCACGAGGCCGCCGAGCCAGGCGGACAGCGCGTTGCCGAGATTGAAGGCACCGATGTTCACGGCCGAGGCCAGGGTGGGGGCGCCGTGCGCCTGGTCGAGAACGCGCTTCTGCAGCGGCGGAACCGTGGCGAAGCCCAGGGCACCGATCAGGGCGATGGTGACGGCCGCGACGATCTTGTGGTGCGCGGTCAGGGTGAAGAGCGCGAGGACGACGGCGAGGGCGCCCAGGGAGACGTACAGCATCGGCATCAGGGCGCGGTCGGCGTACCTGCCGCCGATGAGGTTGCCGCCGACCATGCCGAGGCCGAAGAGGACCAGCAGCCAGGTGACGGAACCGTCGGCGAAGCCGGCCACGTGGGTCATCATCGGCGCGATGTACGTGATGGCCGCGAAGACGCCGCCGAACCCGAGGACGGTCATCGCCATGGCGAGCAGGACCTGGACGTTCTTGAAGGCGGCCAGTTCGTGGCGCAGCCGCACGCCCTCGGGCTTGGGCATGTCGGGCACGAGCCGGGCGATGCCGACCAGGCCGACGAGACCGAGAGCGGCGACGATGCCGAAGGTGACGCGCCAGCCGATGGACTGCCCGACGAGCGTGCCCAGCGGGACGCCGATGACATTGGCGACGGTCAGCCCGGTGAACATCATCGCGATGGCTCCGGCCTTCTTGTCCGGGGCGACCAGGTCGGCCGCGACCACCGAGCCGATGCCGAAGAAGGCGCCGTGGGCCAGTGAGGCGACCACCCGTCCGATCAGCATGACGCCGAAGGCCGGAGCCAGCGCCGAGAGCAGGTTTCCGGCGATGAACAGGCCCATGAGCAGCATCAGCATGCGCTTGCGGGAGACCTTGGTGCCGAGCACGGTCATCAGTGGTGCGCCGAACACGACGCCCAGCGCGTAGCCGGTCACCAGGTAGCCGGCCATGGGGATGGAGACACCGAAGTCACCCGCGACCTCGGGCAGCAAGCCCATGATCACGAATTCCGTCGTTCCGATCCCGAAGGCCCCGATCGCGAGGGCCAGAAGCGCGAGAGGCATGGGGGAGTCGACCTTCCAAATGATTGCAGGAGCGCTTTAGGTGACCTCACAATAGTTGCACGCGCTGGATATTTGCAAACGCCGTATATTGCGCTCTTGCTCTACCCTGGTGTCAGCAGCTCCTGGACGGAGGAAACGCCATGACAGCCACGGATCCCGCACTCACTGCCCTCGCCCAGGGCTGGTGCGCCCTCTCCCTGCTGCACGGAAGGATCGAGGCGCACATCGAGCGTGCCCTCCAGACCGGGCACGGTCTGAGCGTGCGGGAGTACTCCCTGCTCGACGTGCTGAGCCGGCAGCACGACGGCGAGGGAGGCCATCTGCAGATGAAGCAGGTCGCCGACGCGGTCGTGCTCAGCCAGAGCGCGACCACCCGGCTGGTCACGCGGCTCGAGGACCGCGGCCTGCTGGAGCGTTATCTGTGCCCCACCGACCGGCGCGGCATTTACACCAACGTGACGGAGGCCGGGCTCGCGCTCCTGGAGGAGGCACGGCCGACCAATGACACCGCCCTGCGCGAGGCCCTCGACGAGGCGGCGGAAAACCCCGAGCTGGCCCCGCTGGTCAGGGCGGTGGAGACGCTGAAGGCGCCGGTGCCCGCCTAGCCGGGCGGGCCGGAAGCGGTCACCCGCCCCGGCCGTGCCTGCGTAGGGTGGCCGCCATGGGAGATCTCGACATACGTGCCGCAGTGGCCGCCGACGTCCCCGCGATCGTCGGCATGCTCGCGGACGACCCCTTGGGCGCGCAGCGCGAGTCACCGGATGATCTCGGTCCGTACCTGTCCGCGCTGGAACGCCTCAGCACGGATCCGAACCAGCATCTGGTCGTCGCCGTCCGCGGTGACCGCGTCGTCGGCACGCTCCAGCTCACCGTCGTTCCGGGCCTGTCCCGCCGTGGTGCCACCAGGTCGATCATCGAGGGGGTCCGCGTCCACGCCGACGAGCGCGGCAGCGGTCTGGGGACCCGGCTCATCGAGTGGGCGATCGACACCTCCCGCCACCACGGTTGTCACCTGGTCCAGTTGACCTCCGACAACACCAGAACCGACGCCCACCGCTTCTATGAACGGCTCGGCTTCACGGCCTCACACGTAGGCTTCAAGTTGCAGTTGTGACAGACGAACCAGTGTGAGGGAGCCCTGTTCCACGTGAAACAAGGCTCCCCACGGGGCCCGGACCGCCGGGGGTCATCGGGTGGTCCCCCGCCATCCCTCCGGGTCCACTCCCCCCGGAACGGGAGCCCTCTCGTCGTACGGCTGACGTGTGAACACGAACGACCCGAGGTCGAGGTGGCTCACCGATCCATCCGGTCGTCGTACGGGCTTCAGGAGTTCTCCGGCGTAGTACCCCTCCAACCCCGTCCAGGTGCCGTCCCCGTTCGGGCGGAAGCGTGAACGCCGGCCGATGCCGGACAGCGGCTCCAGCGAGACGACATCACCGGCCGACAACCGCAGCGCGAAGGCCTGGGTGCCCCAGTACCACTGCCCCACCCACTCCAGCACCGCCGGTTCGACTTCCCGCAGCGGCTGCCAGGGCGCGGGGACCCGGGGCTCCGCCTCCGCGACGATCCGGACGAGATCGGCGGCGACCGTGAACGGTGCCGGTCCCGAGGTGCAGTTGGCCAGGACCACCGCGGCGACATCGTCCACCGCGCTGATCGTCAGACAGGCGAGAAAGCCCGGCAGCGACCCGGTGTGTCCGACGAGAGTCCGCCCTTCCTGGTGGCGGATCTCCAGACCCAGGCAGTACGCGTAGCCGCCCGCCACGTCCGCCGTCTCCATCGGTGCCGCCGGCGTTCTCATCTCCCGCAGCGACTCGGCGCTCAGCACCCGATCGTCACCGCCCACCAGGAAGGCCGCGAAACGCGCCAAGTCATCTGCGGTCGACCACAGTTGGCCGGCGGGCGCCATTCGCCCGAGGTCCTCCACCGGCTCGGGCAGCAGCACATCGGCCCACGGGTGCACCGCCCAGCCCTCCGCGTACGGCGCCTCGGGACGCGCGCTCGTACGGCGCAGCCCCAGGGGTTCGAGCACCTCGCGCCGAAGCACTTCCTCCCACGAGGCACCGCGCACCCTCTCGACCAGCGCGCCGAGCAACGCGTATCCGGGGTTCGAGTAGTGGAAACGCCTCCCGACGGGGTGCACGAAGGGCCGCTCGCCCAGCACGTCCGCGAGGTCGGGCCGCAGAGCGCCGGGGGTCCGTTCCCACCAGGGGCCGGGGGTCTCGGCGGCCAGCCCACCGCTGTGTGCGAGCAGGTCGGCGATGGTGGCCCCGCCCGCACCCGTCCCCGGCAGGTGCTCCGCCAAGGGGTCGCCGAGGTCGAGCACCCCCTCGTCGCGGAGCCGGAGGATCAGCACAGCGGTGAAGGTCTTGGTGATCGAGCCGATCCGGTACTGGACGTTCCCGTCCGGGACGTGCCCCTCCGCCGATGACCGCGCCCCCGTCCACACGGTCTCCCCGCCCCGCGCCACGGCCGCGACGAGCGACGGCGCACGCCCTTCCGCCTGGGCGACGGCGATCCGGTGCAGCAACGCACGTCCCGTTCCCGGCAGCAGTTCTTCCTGAGGTGTCGTCATGCCCTCAGTTCATCAGGAACGTCGGCTCCCGGTGCTTGCCGGGAGGTGACGGGACCGTCGCGCTCGGGATGCTCCCGGTCCGGTCCGGGCGGGGGGAACGGCACGACGCAGGCGCCCACAGGAGACCTGATCAGGTCTGCGCCATGTCGACGAAGCGCGAGTAGTGGCCCTGGAAGGCGACCGTGATCGTCGCGGTCGGACCGTTTCGGTGCTTGGCCACGATGAGGTCGGCCTCACCCGCGCGGGGGGACTCCTTCTCGTAGGCGTCCTCGCGGTGCAGCAGGATGACCATGTCGGCGTCCTGCTCGATGGATCCGGACTCACGCAGGTCGGAGACCATCGGCTTCTTGTCGGTGCGCTGCTCGGGGCCACGGTTGAGCTGGGAGAGCGCGATGACCGGGATCTCCAGCTCCTTGGCGAGCAGCTTGAGGTTGCGGGACATGTCCGAGACCTCCTGCTGACGGCTCTCGGCGCGTTTGGAGCCGCCGGACTGCATCAGCTGGAGGTAGTCGATGACGACCAGCTTCAGGTCGTTGCGCTGTTTCAGACGACGGCACTTCGCACGGATCTCCATCATCGACAGGTTCGGGGAGTCGTCGATGTAGAGCGGCGCCGCCGAGACGTCCGGCATCCGGCGTGCCAGGCGCGTCCAGTCCTCGTCGGTCATCGTGCCGGACCGCATGTGGTGCAGGGCGACCCTGGCCTCGGCGGACAGCAGGCGCATCGCGATCTCGTTGCGCCCCATCTCGAGCGAGAAGATGACACTCGGCAGGTTGTGCTTGATCGAAGCGGCCCGCGCGAAGTCCAGTGCGAGCGTCGACTTGCCCATCGCGGGACGCGCGGCGATGACGATCATCTGTCCCGGGTGCAGGCCGTTGGTCAGCGAGTCGAAATCGGTGAACCCGGTCGGCACACCGGTCATCTCACCGCTGCGCGATCCGATCGCCTCGATCTCGTCGAGCGCGCCCTCCATGATGTCGCCGAGCGGGAGGTAGTCCTCACTGGTGCGCTGCTCGGTGACCGCGTAGATCTCGGCCTGGGCCCGGTTGACGATCTCGTCGACGTCGTCGTCGGCCGCATACCCCATCTGCGTGATGCGCGTGCCGGCCTCGACCAGGCGACGCAGCACGGCGCGTTCGTGCACGATCTCCGCGTAGTACGCCGCGTTGGCCGCCGTGGGCACCGTCTGCACGAGGGTGTGCAGGTAGGAGGCTCCGCCGACCTTGTTGATCTCGCCGCGCTTGGTCAGCTCCGAGGCGATCGTGATGGGGTCGGCCGGTTCGCCCTTGGCGTAGACGTCGAGGATGGCCGTGTAGATGGTCTCGTGGGCCGGCTTGTAGAAGTCGTGGCCCTTGAGGATCTCGACGACGTCGGCGATGGCGTCCTTGGACAGCAGCATGCCGCCCAGCACGGACTGCTCGGCCTCGAGGTCCTGCGGCGGGACCCGCTCGAACGCGGGCCCTGCCCCGTCCCACACCCCGTTGTCCCGACCCCGGTCGTGCTGCTCGTCACGGCCACGGCCACCGTCGTCTCGGCGGCGGGAGGCAGGCAGACGATCACTGGGGCCGCTGTCGGCCCACGGATCGTCCAAGGGCTCGGAAATGCTCACCGAGCCACCTCCTCCCGTCCGCCGAGCGGACCTCACCGTGCCCTTGTTCTACGGCACGGCACTGACAGATAAGAGGCCCGACTCCGGTTGCCGGGGGCCGATTTCACGGCGTTCTCCAAGCCGGTGGACGGAGCGAGCGCCGGACCACCGTAGGCCCGTCGGCACCGTCAGCCAATCTGGTTATCCACAGGCCTTGTGGACGACCACCCCAATGCTGTGGAGAACTCCGCGAAACCTGTGCACGGCCCGGTGGACAGCCCTGTGAACAAGACCGCAAGGCACTCCACAACACGCCTCTGACCTGCATCTTTACCGTCCACCGGCTGTGCAGAAGAAAAACTTCCCCAGTCGGATCAAGATCACTTCAAGCCGTGGACACACGCCCGTCCACCGATCCCCGCAGTAAGGGTTGGTAAGGCTTTGCATCACTTACCTGTGGACGATTAGATTGGTGCACATGACACAGGCCCCCGCGCGCGCCCGAGCCGCCCGACGGCAGCACGACAGAGAGATCGTCCTGCTGGCCGTCCCCGCCTTCGGCGCCCTCGTCGCCGAGCCGCTCTTCGTCATGGCCGACAGCGCCATCGTCGGCCACCTCGGTACGGCACAGCTCGCCGGTCTCGGCATCGCCTCGGCCCTGCTGATGACCGCCGTCAGCGTGTTCGTCTTCCTGGCCTATGCCACCACTGCCGCTGTCGCCCGGCGCGTCGGGGCGGGCGACCTCCGGGGAGCCATCCGCCAGGGCATGGACGGAATCTGGCTGGCCCTGCTGCTCGGTGCCGTCGTCATCACCGTCGTCCTGCCCACGGCACCGGGCCTCGTCGATCTCTTCGGCGCCTCGGACACAGCGGCGCCCTACGCGACCACCTATCTGCGCATTTCCGCGCTCGGCATACCGGCCATGCTCGTCGTGCTCGCCGCGTCCGGCGTCCTGCGCGGACTGCAGGACACCCGGACGCCGCTCTACGTCGCCGTCGGCGGCTTCCTCGCGAACGCCGTGCTCAACGTCGGGCTGGTCTACGGCGCCGGCCTCGGCATCGCGGGCTCCGCCTGGGGCACCGTCATCGCCCAGTGCGGCATGGCCGCGGTCTACCTGGCCGTGGTGCTGCGCGGGGCGCACAAGCACGGTGCCTCCCTGCGCCCGGACTCCGCCGGGATCAGGGCATCGGCTCGAGCCGGCGTCCCCCTGCTGGTGCGCACCCTCTCCCTCAGGGCCATCCTGATGATCACGACAGCCGTCGCTGCCCGCCTCGGCGACGCCGACATCGCGGCCCACCAGATCATCCTCTCCCTCTGGAGCCTCCTCGCCTTCGCGCTGGACGCCATCGCCATCGCCGGCCAGGCCATCATCGGACGTTATCTGGGAGCCGGTGACGCCCGGGGCGCCCGTGAGGCATGCCGCCGCATGGTGGAGTGGGGCGTCGCGGTCGGGGTCGTGCTCGGCGTGCTGGTGGTGCTCGCCCGGCCGGTCTTCCTGCCCCTGTTCACCAGCGACTCCGCCGTCACGGACGCCGCGCTGCCCGCTCTGGTGATCGTGGCACTGTCCCAGCCGATCTGCGGCATCGTCTTCGTCCTGGACGGAGTTCTGATGGGTGCGGGCGACGGACCGTATCTGGCATGGGCGATGCTGCTCACCCTGGCGGCCTTCACACCGGCCGCCCTGCTGGTCCCCGCACTCGGGGGCGGGCTCACCGCGCTGTGGGGCACGATGACGCTCATGATGTCCGTGCGGCTGCTGACCCTGTGGCTCCGCAGCCGCTCGGGCCGCTGGATCGTCACGGGCGCCACACGCTGACCGTTTCACGTGAAACACCGCGTTTCGCCTGCAGTACGCACCGCACCGCTCCGCCCGACCTCCCGCCCGGGACACGACGCCGGGACTTCATGGCCGTGAACACGACGACAGGGGCCGCACCCCGAAGGGTGCGGCCCCTGTGCTCACTGCTTCAGCGAGCGCGGCACTCAGGCCGCGACGACCTCGATGTTGACCTTGGCGGCAACCTCGGGGTGCAGACGCACGGACGTCTCGTGAGCGCCCAGCGTCTTGATCGGCGCCCCCAGCTCGATGCGGCGCTTGTCGACCTCGGGTCCACCGGCGGCCTTGATCGCGGAAGCGATGTCGGCCGGGGTGACGGAACCGAAGAGACGACCGGCGTCGCCGGAGCGGACGGCCAGGCGGACCTTGACTCCCTCGAGCTGGGCCTTCACCTGGTTGGCCTGCTCGATGGTCTGGATCTCGTGGATCTTGCGAGCACGACGGATCTGCTCGACGTCCTTCTCGCCGCCCTTGGTCCAGCGGATCGCGAGCTTGCGCGGGACCAGGTAGTTGCGAGCGTAACCGTCCTTGACGTCGACGACGTCGCCCGCGGCACCGAGGCCGGAGACCTCGTGGGTGAGGATGATCTTCATGAGTCGGTCACCCTTCCCTTAGCGCGCGGTGGAGGTGTAGGGCAGCAGCGCCATCTCACGGCTGTTCTTGACGGCCGTGGCGACGTCACGCTGGTGCTGCGTGCAGTTGCCGGTCACGCGACGGGCACGGATCTTGCCGCGGTCGGAGATGAACTTCCGCAGCATGTTCGTGTCCTTGTAGTCCACGTACGTGACCTTGTCCTTGCAGAATGCGCAGACCTTCTTCTTCGGCTTGCGCACAGGCGGCTTCGCCATGATGTTTCTCCTGTGTGATCAAGAAGTGCGGGTACGGCCCGCCTAGAAGGGGGGCTCGTCCGAGTAGCCGCCACCGCCGCCGGAGCCGCCGCCGGAGCCGCCGCCCCAGCCGCCGCCCTGCTGGCCGCCGGCGGGAGCGCCGGTCGCCCAGGGGTCGTCGGCGGGAGCGCCGCCCTGCTGCTGGCCGCCGCCGGGGCCGCCGCCCCAGCCGCCGCCCTGCTGGCCGCCGCCACCGCCGTAACCGCCCTGGCCACCGCGGCCGGTGGTCTTGGTGACCTTGGCCGTGGCGTTGCGCAGGCTGGCGCCGACTTCCTCGACGTCCAGTTCGTAGACCGTGCGCTTGATGCCCTCACGGTCCTCGTAGGACCGCTGCTTCAGCCGGCCCTGCACGATGACGCGCATGCCTCGCTGGAGCGACTCGGCGACGTTCTCCGCCGCCTGACGCCAGACCGAGCAGGTCAGGAACAGGCTCTCGCCGTCCTTCCACTCGTTCGTCTGACGGTCGAAGGTGCGGGGAGTCGACGCGACACGGAACTTCGCGACGGCCGCACCGGACGGGGTGAAGCGCAGCTCGGGGTCATCGACAAGGTTGCCGACGACCGTGATGACGGTCTCGCCTGCCATGGGGGAACCTCTCGGCGGGTTTGCTGCTGGCTGCTGGTGCTGCTACTCGGGTCCCGGGACCCACTGAGCGGGAGGCTCAGTGGACCTCGGGGCGGAGGACCTTGGTCCGGAGGACCGACTCGTTCAGGTTCATCTGGCGGTCGAGCTCCTTGACGACCGCAGGCTCGGCCTGCAGGTCGATGACCGAGTAGATGCCTTCGGGCTTCTTCTTGATCTCGTACGAGAGACGACGACGGCCCCAGGTGTCGACCTTCTCGACCTTTCCGCCACCGTCACGGACGACGGAAAGGAAGTTCTCGATCAGCGGGGAGACAGCACGCTCCTCGAGATCGGGGTCGAGGATGACCATCACCTCGTAGTGACGCATGTGGAACCCACCTCCTTTGGACTCAGCGGCCACGGTCGTTCCGTGGCAGGAGGGTCGTGATGCGTTGTGCAACGACGTCCGTCAGTAAAACAGCCGCCACTGACAATCGGGATCGGGTGGCGGTCTCCCGGGCCGGCAGGGACGGACCGCGGTCCTGTCCTGCTCTCGCCCGGCTCTGTCCGGACGGACATCGATGCGAAGGGTACAGGGTACCCGCACAGCGGCTTCCGGTTGAAATCAGGCCGGGATGCCCGTCAATCTGTACACATCGAGTGTGTATGGCGCTACGATGCGCCGCCTTTCGCAGGAGGTGCCCTATGGCACAGGCAATGCGACCCAATACCGCCGGCGGCCTCTTCGCCACGGACGGCAAGTCCCATCCGCTCCAGGACACCCTGCTCGCGGTGACCCTGGTGCTGGGCATCACGTCCTTCATCACGGCGATGTTCCACCATCTGCACCTGCTCAGCTCCTGGACCGGCCTGGTGGGCATCCTCACCGGCGCGTACGGCCAGTGGATCTCGGTGACGACGCGCGCGCGCTTCGGCCTCGTCCTGGGCCTCGGTGCCTCGGCGATCGGGTTCTTCCTGGGCATGGCGCACGGTGGCCTCTTCGGCGGACTCGTCGACTGACGTCAGACACCCCCTTCCGAACACCGTCGAACGCCTTCCCCCCGGCGACAGCCCGGGGGGAAGGCCCGTGCGCCCATCCGGGGCGCTCCCCGGGCGCAGTAGGCTTCGCGCGAGAGCCGGAGCCCCTGATCCCATGGGGACACACCAGCCCGAGGAGCGCCCCGAATGAGCCTGACCCTGAGGACCATCAGTCGAGAGCAGCATCTGGCGTACATCCAGAGCCTGCCGTCGGCGAGTCACATGCAGGTCCCGGCCTGGGCGGACGTCAAGGCGGAGTGGCGCTCGGAGAACCTCGGCTGGTTCGACGGCCGGACCGGCGAGATGGTCGGTGCCGGGCTCGTCCTCTACCGGCAGCTGCCCAAGATCAAGCGCTACCTCGCCTACCTGCCCGAGGGCCCGGTCATCAACTGGTTCGCGCCGAATCTCCAGGAGTGGATCGAGCCGATGCTCGCGCACCTGAAGCAGCAGGGCGCGTTCTCGGTGAAGATGGGTCCGCCGGTGATCATCCGGCGCTGGGAGGCCTCGACCATCAAGAAGGGCATCCAGGACCCGGACGTGAAGCGTCTGCGTGACCTGGAGGCCGACTTCATCGAGCCCCGCGCCTTCGAGGTCGCCGACAAGCTGCGTCGCATGGGCTGGCAGCAGGGCGAGGACGGCGGCGCCGGCTTCGGTGACGTCCAGCCCCGCTACGTCTACCAGGTGCCGCTGGCGAACCGCTCCCTGGAAGAGGTCCACAAGAACTTCAACCAGCTGTGGCGCCGCAACATCAAGAAGGCCGAGAAGGCCGGCGTCGAGGTCGTCCAGGGCGGCTACGACGATCTGCCCGAGTGGCAGCGGCTGTACGAGATCACCGCCGTGCGCGACCGCTTCCGGCCCCGCCCGCTGTCGTACTTCCAGCGCATGTGGACGGCCCTCAACACCGAGGACCCCAACCGCATGCGGTTGTACTTCGCCCGGCACAACGGCGTGAACCTGTCCGCGGCGACGATGCTGATCGTCGGCGGGCACGTCTGGTACTCCTACGGAGCCTCCGACAACATCGGCCGCGAGGTCCGGCCCTCGAACGCGATGCAGTGGCGGATGCTGCGTGACGCCTACGCGCTCGGCGCCACCGTCTACGACCTGCGCGGCATCTCGGACTCCCTGGACGAGACCGACCACCTCTTCGGTCTGATCCAGTTCAAGGTCGGCACGGGCGGCCAGGCCGCCGAGTACCTCGGTGAGTGGGACTTCCCGCTGAACAAGCTGCTCCACAAGGCGCTCGACATCTACATGTCGCGCCGCTGACCCCTGCTTCGCCGCTCCGACGGCTCCGACAGCTTCCACCCCTCTGACACACCGCAGCCACGAGAAAGGTTCCAGGTCCGGCCATGGCGCTCACGCTCTACGTCGACACCGCGCGCTGGCGGGCGCACCACAAGCACGTGCAGGAGCAGTTCCCGGGACTCGTCCCGGTCTGCAAGGGCAACGGCTACGGCTTCGGCCACGAGCGGCTGGCCGAGGAGGCCACACGGCTGGGCACGGACGTCCTCGCCGTCGGCACGACGTACGAGGCCGCCCGGATCAAGGACTGGTTCGGTGGTGACCTGCTGGTGCTGACGCCGTACCGGCGCGGCGAGGAGCCCGTGCCGCTGCCCGACCGGGTCATCCGCTCGGTGTCGTCGGTCGACGGCGTGTACGGACTGGTCGGCGCCCGGGTGGTCATCGAGGTGATGTCCTCGATGAAGCGGCACGGTGTCAGTGAGCAGGACCTGCCCCAGCTGCACGCCGCCATAGAGAACGTCCGGCTGGAGGGCTTCGCCATCCACCTCCCCCTGGACCGCACCGACGGCTCGGACGCCGTCGAGGAGGTCATCGGCTGGATGGACCGCCTGCGGGCAGCCCGCCTGCCGCTGCACACGATGTTCGTGAGCCACCTCAAGGCCGAGGAACTCGTCCGGCTGCAGCAGCAGTTCCCGCAGACCCGCTTCCGTGCCCGGATCGGCACCCGGCTGTGGCTGGGGGACCACGAGGCCACCGAGTACCGCGGCGCGGTCCTGGACGTCACGCGCGTCGCCAAGGGGGACCGGTTCGGCTACCGGCAGCAGAAGGCCGCCTCCGACGGCTTCCTGGTGGTCGTGGCGGGCGGTACGTCGCACGGGGTGGGCCTGGAGGCCCCCAAGGCACTGCACGGCGTCATGCCGCGCGCCAAGGGCGTCGCCCGCGCCGGACTCGCCACCGTGAACCGCAACCTCTCCCCGTTCGTCTGGGGCGGCAAGCAGCGCTGGTTCGCCGAGCCGCCGCACATGCAGGTGTCGATCCTGTTCGTGCCGGCGGACGCGCCGGAGCCGAAGGTCGGCGACGAACTCGTGGCCCATCTCCGGCACACCACCACGCAGTTCGACCGCCTCGTCGACCGCTGAGCGGCACCGGGGACGGCCGGGAACCGTCCTCGTCCGGGCAGTGAGAAGGCCGTACACGGCTGTCCGTGTACGGCCTTCTCACTGCCTTCCGGAGCGGTGCGCCCGGCCTGTTCGCTCAGAGCGAACCGCCCGTGGCCCCGGTCGTCCCCCACTTGACCTGTGCCCCCTCGAAGTGGGCGGCGTGCCGTGCGGGACGGGCCGCGGGGCCGAACACGAACACGTCCTCGGCTCCGTCGAGCACCCCGCCCGACGGGTCGTCCTCGCCCGACCGCCGCACCGGGTCCCGCTCGGGCATCAGGATGTCGCGCACGACCATGGCACACAGGTACAGCGTCCCCAGCAGATGAAGACCGATGGCCCAGTGGTAACCGTCGGCGGGCAGCCCCTTGTGCGCGTCCCCGCTGGTCGTGTAGGCGAGGTACATCCAGATGCCCAGGAAGTACGCCACCTCGCAGGCCTGCCAGACGAGGAAGTCGCGCCACTTCGGCCGGGCGAGGGCCGCCAGCGGCACCAGCCACAGGACGTACTGCGGCGAGTAGACCTTGTTGGTGAGGATGAACGCCGCGACGATCAGGAAGGCGAGCTGGGCGAACCGCGGCCGGCGCGGAGCCGTGAGGGCGAGCGCCGCGACGCCCGCGCAGCAGAGCAGCATCAGGAGCGTGGCGAGCGTGTTGACGGTCTCGGTGCTGAGCGGATCGCTCGAGTTCTGGGCCATGATCAGCCAGAAGGAACCGAAGTCGACTCCCCGTTCCTGACTGAACGTGTAGAACTTCGACCAGCCCTCGAAGGCGAAGAGCATGACGGGCACGTTGACGACGGCCCAGGCGACGACCGCGCCCCCCAGGGCCTTTCCGTACTCCCGCCAGCGGCCCGCGCGCCAGCACAGCACCAGCAACGGCCCGAGGAGCAGCACGGGGTAGAGCTTGGCGGCCGTGGCGAGCCCGAGGAGGACACCGAAGGCGAGGGAACGCCCCCGCGACCACATCAGCATCGCCGCGGCCGTCAGGGCGACGGCCAGCAGGTCCCAGTTGATGGTCGCGGTCAGCGCGAAGGCGGGCGCCAACGCGATCAGCAGGGCGTCCCAGGGCCGCCGGGCGTGCGTACGGGTCACGCAGACGGCGATGACGGCCGCGCACGCCATGAGCATCCCCGCATTGGCCGTCCAGTACCACTGCGCCTGCTCCCGGAGGCTGCCGCTGCCGGGCGTGAGCCAGGCGGCGACCTCCATGAACACACCGGTCAGCACCGGGTACTCGAGGTACTGCATGTCCCCGGGGAGCTTGTCGAAGTACGGCACCAGCCCGTCGGCGAAGCCGCGTCCCTGGTAGAGGTGCGGGATGTCCGAGTAGCAGGCATGCGTGTACTGGGAGCCGGCCCCGAAGAACCAGCCCCCGTTGTAGCAGGGCGCTTTCTGCACCAGGCCGAGGGCGAACATGCCGATCGCCACGAGCGCGATGACCCGGACCGGGGTCCACCAGGACGTCCCGGTCAGGGCACGCCGACCGAGCGGACCGCCGATCAGCTCGCTGCCGGCGGCGGCGACCCGGTCCTCCTGGGTCGGCCGCACCGGCTCGGGCTCGTGGACGCTGGCTCGCGTCGATTCTCCACTGGGCATGCCGCACATCCTGCCGTACGCGACCGGGAATACGCCGAGGGCCGCCGTACCCGAGGGGTACGACGGCCCGTGTTTCACGTGAAACACCCAGGCCGGGTGATGGGGGACTAATCCCTCGGGCCTCCGAAGAGACCGCCGCCGTTGTTGTTGCCGCTGCCTCTGTTGTCCCCGGGCTCCTCCGTGCCCGAAGGCGTCGGCGTGCTGCTCACTCCTCCGTCCGCACCGCCGACGTCGGCACCACCCGGGCCGGTGCCGCCCGTGTCGTCGTCCTCGTCGTCGCACCGGAAATCGAGCGGCCGACAGGTGTTGGTGGCCGAGGGCGTCGGAGTGGTCTCGGTCTCCGTGGGCGTCGGAGACGGCGACGGGGTCGTCTCCTCGGTCTCGGTGGGCGTGGGGGTGGGAGTCGGCGTCGGGTCGGCGTTGACGACCTCCCCGATGGGCTCGGGAAGCGGGAACTTCTTCGGCGCCTGGCCCTTCAGGGCCTTCCCCATGTAGTCCGCCCAGATCTCGGACGGGAACGAGGAACCGTGGATCTTCTTCTGGTCACCCGTTCCGAACATCTCCAGGAACTGCCGGTTCTTGATGGTCTCGTCGTCGGGGTACCGGAACATGCTGATCGCGGTGGACAGCTGCGGGGTGTACCCGACGAACCAGGCGGACTTGTTGCCGTCCGTCGTACCGGTCTTTCCGGCCGCCTCGCGGTCGGGGAGCCGGGCGTTCTTACCGGTTCCCTCTTCGACGACGGTCTTCAGGACGTCCGTGACGTTGTCGGCGACCTTCGCGGTGAACGCCTGCTCCGTCACCGTCTTGTGGGTGAAGACCGTGCCGTTCTTGCTGGTCACCTTCTTCACCGAGAACGGCTCGCGCTGCTTGCCGCTCGCCGCGAACGTGGCGTACGCGCCCGCCATACGGATCGCGCTGGGGGTGGAGGTACCGATGGAGAACGAGGGGTACGCGTCGGTGCCCGTGAGGCTGCTCTCCAGGACACCCGCGTCGATCGCCGCCTCCTTCACCTTGTCCAGGCCGACGTCCATGCCGAGCTGCACGAAGGAGGAGTTCACCGACTCGCGCATCGCCTCACGGAGGTCGATCTTGTAGTCGGGCGGTGTGCCGTGCGAAAGGTCGCCGTCATTGACCTGTTCCCACTGCTCGCCCTTCTCGTTCTGCCAGACGTTCCCGTCGTACTCCCGGACCTTGAGCTTGTTCTTGCCGCTGTAGAGGCTCTTCGGGGACACGATGGTGCGCTCGTCCTGTGCCTGCACCGGATCCAGGTCCGGGTTCCGGACGCCCCACTTCATGGCCGCCGCCAGCACGAACGGCTTGAACGTCGAGCCGACCTGGGCCCCGGTCGC
Source organism: Streptomyces sp. NPDC034670 (assembly GCF_055574875.1). Taxonomy (NCBI): domain Bacteria; kingdom Bacillati; phylum Actinomycetota; class Actinomycetes; order Kitasatosporales; family Streptomycetaceae; genus Streptomyces; species Streptomyces sp. NPDC034670. Next base: position 52,289 of record NZ_JBVITR010000025.1, on the reverse strand, counting down.
GTCGGCGTTGTTGGTGAAGTGCTTGGTCGCGTCCTCGCCGCCGTAGATGGCCTTGATCGCTCCGGTCGCGGGGTCCACCGAGGCTCCGCCGAACTGGACGTGCGTGTCCGTGTCCGGGCGCTTCTCGGGGTCGATGTTCTCCTTGTAGACCTTCTTGACCGACTCCTCGAGTGCTTCGACCTTCTTCTTGTCGAAGGTCGTGTAGATCGAGTAGCCGCCCTTCGCCAGGTCGTCCTCGGTGATGCCGGTCTCTTCGCTGTTGTTGACGAGGTACGCGTTGGCCAGGTCGACGAGGTAGCCGATCTGACCGCTCAGCGCGGTGTTCGACCGGGGGTTCTGCCACTTGGGCAGCTTGGTGTGCTTGGCCCGTTCCTCGGCGCTGAGGTGCTTGTACTCGACCATCTTGTCGAGCGTGTCCTGCATCTGCAGCAGAAGACGTTCCTGGTTCTTCTCGGGAGTGGCACCGACCGGGTCGATGGACTTCGCGCCGGCCGGGTCGTAGTAGGTGGCGCCCTTGAGCACCGCCGCCAGGAAGGCGCACTCGCCCGCGTCCAGGTCCATGGCGTCCTTGTTGAAGTACGCCCGGGACGCCGCCTGGATCCCGTAGGCCCCGCGGCCGTAGTACGCGGAGTTCAGGTAGCCCTCGAGGATCGTGTCCTTGCGCTGGGTGGTGCCCACCTTGATCGAGACGAAGATCTCCTTGAACTTCCGGGAGATCGTCTGCGACTGGTCGTCCAGCATCGCGTTCTTGACGTACTGCTGGGTGATCGTGGAGCCACCCTGCGTACTGCCGCCGCGGGCCATGTTGAACACGGCACGTGCGATGCCCTTGGGGTCGATGCCGCTGTCCTCGTAGAAGGTCTTGTTCTCCTGCGAGATCACGGCATTCTGCATGTCCTTGGGGATCTGCGCGAGACCGATGATCTGCCGGTTGCGCTCACCGCCCGTGGCGACCATCGGCGAGTCGTCGGCCCAGTAGTAGACGTTGTTCTGTGCCGTGGCCGTCAGGGCGAGGTTGGGCACCTCCACCATCGCGTACCCGACCCCCGCGACGGCCACCAGGCTTCCGAAGAAGGCGATGCACAGCCCGGAGAGGAGCTTCCAGGACGGCATCCAGCGGCGCCAGCCGTCCTTGTCGTAGCGGGGGTAGTCGACGATCCGCTTCTTGCCGGGAGGCGCCGCGCGCCCCCTGCCGCGTCCGGGCCCGGTGGCACCGGCCCGGCGGCTCCCGCCTCTCTGTGCCGCGCGTCGTGCCTCGGCGCGGCCGCCGTACGTACGGTCCTCACCTCCCGGGCCGCGGGCGCCCGACCCATAGGAATCGGACGGAGACCCGGTGGCGCCTCGCGGTGCCGCGCGGCGGCCGGAGGACGAGCCGGACTGGCCGCGTCGGGCCGCGGCACGTCCGCCTCCCTGCGGCTGCGGCGGTTTGCGACGGTGCTCGCTCATCGAACGACTACTCCTCGGGCAGGCGCACCCTTGCGCGCCTGGCAACGGCGGCTGGTTTCCGGTCCCCCCGAAGTACGGATGCGGCGCTTTCCGCATTCACCCGTACTGCACCGGGGACAGGGACGTCCCCGGGCGTCACTCGGTTCCCGGTGGTCTGCATGGCGCACAGACTACGCACCGCCAAAACCCTCCGAGCACAGAAGTTCACCTCAAACCAGGCAACTTGGTCCCCGGGAGCCGACGATGTGACCCCGTTCACTCCACCCCCCCTTGTCGCGTCCGGAAGGCCGTTCTATCGTCGTGATGTATCGAGTCGATACATCAGCTCGGCATAAGGACGGCGACGAGCCGGACACGAGCCCGTCACGGCAGGACCGCGGCAGAGAGGAGGCGACGATGAGCCGGCGTTCCGGGATCCTTGAGTTCGCCGTACTCGGTCTGCTCCGCGAATCCCCGATGCACGGCTATGAGCTGCGCAAACGACTCAATACGTCACTGGGTGTGTTCCGTGCGTTCAGCTACGGGACGCTCTACCCCTGCCTCAAGACGCTGGTCGCCAACGGCTGGTTGATCGAGGAACCGGGGAACACCGCCGAGGACGCTCCCGTCGCTCCGCTCACGGGCCGTCGCGCCAAGATCGTCTACCGGTTGACGGCGGAGGGTAAGGAGCACTTCGAGCAGCTGCTCTCCCAGACGGGGCCGGACGCCTACGAGGACGAGACCTTCGCCGCGCGGTTCGCCTTCTTCGGGCAGACCTCTCGTGATGTGCGCATGCGCGTTCTCGAGGGCCGCCGCAGCAGGCTGGAGGAGCGCCTCGAGAAGATGCGTGCCTCCCTGGCCCGCACCAGGGAGCGCCTCGACGACTACACGCTTGAGCTCCAGCGCCACGGGATGGAGTCCGTGGAGCGCGAAGTGCGCTGGCTGAACGAGCTCATCGAGAGCGAGCGGGCCGGCCGGGACCTGAAGGATTCCGCCACCGGGGGAGCCGCTCAGCAGGACACCACATCTGGAGCGCCGGGCGGCCTGCCCCGGTCCGGGGACGCACCCCGGCCGGATACGCCCGACGACACCGCCACGTGAGACCCCACTCAGGGCCTCACTCGTACACACAGGGAGCAACCGGAATGGGTTCGGTTCGCGTAGCCATCGTCGGCGTGGGCAACTGCGCCGCATCGCTGGTGCAGGGAGTCGAGTACTACAAGGACGCCGACCCGGCGTCCAAGGTGCCGGGCCTGATGCACGTCCAGTTCGGCGACTACCACGTCCGCGACGTCGAGTTCGTCGCCGCCTTCGACGTGGACGCCAAGAAGGTCGGCCTCGACCTCGCGGACGCCATCGGAGCCTCCGAGAACAACACCATCAAGATCTGCGACGTCCCCCGCACCGGCGTGACGGTCCAGCGCGGCCACACCCTCGACGGCCTCGGCAAGTACTACCGCGAGACCATCGAGGAGTCCGCCGAGGAGCCGGTCGACGTCGTCCAGGCCCTCAAGGACAAGCAGGTCGACGTCCTGGTCTGCTACCTGCCCGTCGGCTCCGAGGACGCGGCGAAGTTCTACGCCCAGTGCGCCATCGACGCCAAGGTCGCCTTCGTCAACGCCCTCCCGGTCTTCATCGCCGGCACCAAGGAGTGGGCGGACAAGTTCACCGAGGCGGGCGTCCCGATCGTCGGTGACGACATCAAGTCCCAGGTCGGCGCCACCATCACGCACCGCGTCATGGCGAAGCTGTTCGAGGACCGGGGTGTCATCCTGGACCGCACGATGCAGCTGAACGTCGGCGGCAACATGGACTTCAAGAACATGCTCGAGCGTGACCGCCTCGAGTCCAAGAAGATCTCCAAGACGCAGGCCGTCACCTCCCAGATCCCCGACCGGGAACTCGGCGAGAAGAACGTCCACATCGGCCCGTCCGACTACGTCGCCTGGCTGGACGACCGCAAGTGGGCCTACGTCCGCCTCGAGGGCCGTGCCTTCGGTGACGTCCCGCTGAACCTGGAGTACAAGCTCGAGGTCTGGGATTCCCCGAACTCCGCCGGCGTCATCATCGACGCCCTGCGCGCCGCGAAGATCGCCAAGGACCGGGGCGTCGGCGGCCCGATCCTGTCGGCGTCCTCCTACTTCATGAAGTCCCCGCCGGTGCAGTACTTCGACGACGAGGCCCGCGAGAACGTCGAGAAGTTCATCAAGGGCGAGGTCGAGCGCTAGGACCCGCTCACCGTGGGCAAGGAAGGGTCTCCGGGGTCGCACGTCCCGGAGACCCTCCCCCTATGTGAGGCTGAGCCCCATGGCCGTCGTCCGTGACCTGCGCGTCCTGCTGCACTTCCAGGGCTTCAGGCGTCTGCTCGCCGTCCGTCTGCTCTCCCAGGGCGCCGACGGCGTCTTCCAGGTCGCACTCGCCGCCTACGTGGTCTTCTCGCCGGAGAAGCAGACGTCGGCCGCGGCGATCGCCTCCGCGATGGCGGTCCTGCTCCTCCCGTACTCCGTGGTCGGCCCCTTCGCCGGAGTGCTGCTGGACCGCTGGCGCCGCCGTCAGGTGTTCCTGTACGGCAACCTGCTGCGCGCCCTGATGGCATCGGTGACCGCCGTCCTCATTCTCGGCCGGGTCCCCGACTGGCTCCTCCTCGTCTCCGCCCTGTGCGTCACCGCCGTCAACCGCTTCGTCCTCGCCGGACTGTCCGCCGCGCTTCCCCGCGTGGTCGACGCCGAGCGGCTGGTCGTCGCCAACTCCCTCTCCCCGACCGCCGGAACACTCGCCGCTACGGCGGGCGGCGGCCTGGCCTTCCTCGTCCGTCTGGTCATCGCCGACTCCGACGCGGCCGTGGTGCTCGTGGGCGCGGCCCTGTACCTGTGCGCGGCCGTGGCGTCGCTGCGCATCGCGAAGGAACTCCTGGGTCCGGACCGCGCCCTGGTGCGTCCCCGGCTGACCACGGCACTCACCGGGACGGCACGCGACCTGCTGGCGGGCGTGCGCCACCTCACCTCACCGCCGCGCAGGAAGGCCGCCTGGGCGCTCACGGCGATGTCACTGATGCGGTTCTGCTACGGCGCCGTGCTCGTGATGCTGCTGATGCTGTGCCGGTACGCCCTGACCTCGACCGCGGACGAGGGACTCGCCCTGCTGGGACTGGCGTTGGGCATCTCCGGTGCCGGCTTCTTCGCCGCGGCCGTCATGACGCCCTGGGCCGCGGGGCGGCTCGGCCCCGGCCGCTGGATCACGGTGTGCGCCGGTTCCGCCGCAGTGCTGGAACTCGTACTCGGACTGCCTTTCGCCTCGGGCCCCCTGCTGGCGGGGGCGTTCGTCCTCGGTCTGACCACCCAGGGTGCGAAGATCGCCACGGACACGATCGTCCAGTCCTCCGTCGACGACGGCTTTCGTGGCCGGATCTTTTCCGTCTACGACGTCCTGTTCAACGTGGCGTTCGTCGGAGCCGCCGCCGTGGCCGCCCTGATGCTGCCGCCTGACGGACGGTCGGTCCCGCTGGTGGTAACAGTCGCCGTTATCTACGGGGCGGTAGCTGTGACTATGGCCCGTTTTGGGCGCCAGTAAGTGTCACATCAGCGCCACAGAGTCTTATCGAGCCACCGAGTGGCCGGTATCGGCCGGTAGCTTACGGGGGTCTTATGCGGCGCGCACTTCTCGCGGCGCATGTTTGCCGATGTTCCAGGGGGACCTCCACGTGACCACTCCACCGCCCCAGGGCAATCCGTTCGCACAGGGCCAGCAGCCCTACGGCCAGCCTCAGGGCCAGGCTCCTCAGCCACCCCAGGGCGGCTTCCCCCAGCAGGCCGGCCAGCCCGGTTTCCCGCCTCCGGGAGTCCCCGTCCCACCGCCTGCCCCTTCCCGCGGCTTCAACAAGAAGCTCCTGCGCATCGTCGCCGTCATCGCCGTCGCGGTCGTCATCGGTGTGGTCAAGTGGCAGTTGGGCAAGTCCGACGCGGAGACCACGTCAGTGGGCAGCTGCATGAAGAACGAGGGCACTCAGTTCAGCCCGGATCTCAAGGACGCCGACTGCTCGTCCAGTGACGCCGAGTACAAGGTCGTCGAGAAGTTCGACGACACCAGCGACAGCGACAAGTGCAAGGCGGTTCCGGACGCGCCCATCGCCTACTACCAGACGGGGGGCGGCCACAACGTGGTGCTCTGCCTGAAGGAAATGAAGTAGCACTCGCAGCCATGTGCCGGGGGGCGGTGTTTCCCGTGCGACCCCCCCCCCCCGAACCCACCACCGGGGCTGGTTTTTCGTGAGAAACAAACCCCCCGCTGGGGGTTCCCTCCTCCGCCCAGCGCGACCCCC
>NZ_JBVITR010000025.1:0-46536 GCF_055574875.1 Streptomyces sp. NPDC034670 | reverse complement strand
TGCCCACAAGACGGGGGGAGGAGGGGCCACGCTGGTGCGGGAAAAGAAAAGAACGGAGCCGACGCTTGGCTACTGGGTGGGTGTCTTTTTCTCCCCCCCCCCCCCCCCCCCCCCCCCCACACCCGACGGGGTCGTGTTTCACGTGAAACACGACCCCGTCGCGGGGGTTCATCCCTGTCGATCGGCCCACCATTCCTTGAGTGCCTTGACCGCCGCATCGTGCTCCATCGGTCCGTTCTCCAGCCGGAGCTCGAGCATGTGCTGGTATGCCTGCCCAACGGCCGGGCCCGGCTCGATCTCCAGGATCTCCATGATCTGGTTGCCATCGAGATCCGGGCGGATGGCGTCCAGTTCCTCCTGTTCCTGGAGCTTGGCGATCCGCTCCTCCAGGCCGTCGTACGCACGTGACAACGCGGCAGCCTTGCGCCGGTTGCGCGTGGTGCAATCCGAGCGCGTCAGCTTGTGGAGCCGGTCGAGGAGCGGCCCCGCGTCGCGGACATAGCGACGGACGGCGGAGTCCGTCCACTCGCCCGTGCCGTAGCCGTGGAAGCGCAGGTGGAGCTCGACGAGCCGCGAGACGTCCCTCACCAGCTCGTTGGAGTACTTGAGCGCCGTCATACGTTTCTTGGTCATCTTCGCTCCGACCACCTCGTGGTGGTGGAACGAGACCCGGCCGTCCTTCTCGAAGCGGCGTGTGCGCGGCTTGCCGATGTCGTGCAACAGGGCCGCCAGGCGGAGGGTCAGGTCGGGGCCGTCGTCCTCGAGGGCCATCGCCTGCTCCAGGACGATCAGTGTGTGGTCGTAGACATCCTTGTGCCGGTGGTGCTCGTCACGTTCCAGACGCAAGGCCGGCAGCTCGGGCAGTACACGCTCCGCGAGCCCGGTCTCGACCAGCAGGGTCAGGCCCTTGCGCGGGTGAGAGGACAGGATCAGCTTGTTCAGCTCGTCCCGTACGCGCTCGGCGGAGACGATCTCGATCCGTCCGGCCATCTCCTTCATCGCCGTCACGACCTCGGGCGCCACCTCGAAGTCGAGCTGGGCGGCGAAGCGCGCGGCCCGCATCATCCGCAGCGGATCGTCGGAGAAGGACTCCTCGGGTGTACCCGGAGTGCGCAGCACACGTGCCGCGAGGTCGTCGAGGCCACCATGGGGATCGATGAACCGCTTCTCCGGGAGCGCGACGGCCATCGCGTTCACGGTGAAGTCGCGGCGGACCAGGTCCTCCTCGATGGAGTCGCCGTACGAGACCTCCGGTTTGCGCGAGGTGCGGTCGTACGCCTCCGACCGGTAGGTGGTCACCTCGATCTGGAAGCTTCGATCAGCGTCTCCGAGGCGGGCCTCCTTCTGCGCCCCGACCGTCCCGAAGGCGATCCCGACGTCCCAGACGGCGTCCGCCCAGGGGCGCACGATCTTCAGCACGTCCTGTGGGCGGGCGTCGGTCGTGAAGTCCAGATCGTTGCCGAGGCGGCCGAGCAACGCGTCCCGCACCGAACCACCGACCAGGGCGAGTGAGAACCCGGCCTCCTGGAAACGGCGGGCGAGGTCGTCGGCGACAGGGGCGACCCGCAGCAGTTCACTCACGGCGCGGTCCTGCACCTGGCTCAGGGCACTGGTTTCTTCGTTGGCGTTCGGCACAACAGAAGAGGGTACGTGCCACGGGCGGCCGGAAGCTCCTCCATTGCGCGCCTGCGGCTCTCGTCGATACCCGCACAAAGCCTGCTCTTAGGGTATTGGACGGCACTCTCCGCCATACAGTCCCATACAGGGCAGCCAGGCTCTGTCCCCGATCTTGTGGAACGGTCCGCGGCACTTCCCCTCAGCGGGCATCGTTACCATGCCTGGACGCACATTCCGACGACCACTGACGATGACGAGGGACGGGCGAGCGCGTGGCCGAGGCGGCAGACTTCCAGGGGACCCGTCCCTCACCTGCCCTCCGTCGGCTTCGGTGCACCGGTGCCCTGCTCGCCGGAGTACTCCTGCTGGCAGGGCTCCTGCAGTTGCCGACCGCGGCTCCCGCGGCTGCCGCCGGGCAGGGCGCATCGCAGGCCGCTTCCAGCGCCGGCTCGGTCTCCGTCTCGGTCGACTCACTCACTCCCAGCGCCCCCACCGAGGGGGACACCGTCACCGTCTCCGGCACGGTGACCAACAGAGGAAAGCAGACCGTCACCGACGCCCACGCGGGGCTGCGGGTGGGTCCGCTGCTGAACACCCGCTCGAGGATCGACAGCGTCGCCCGGAACAGCGACGACGTCCAGGGTGTCATCGGCTCCGAGGTCGGCGGCACATACACCGAGGAGTTCCCCGAGCTCATCCCGGGTGTCTCGCGGCCCTTCAGCATCTCCGTCCCGGTCGACGAGCTGGACCTCGGACAGAGCGGCGTCTACCAGCTGGCCGTGTCGCTCACCGGGCAGACCGCCGCACAGCCCTGGGACCGGGTCCTCGGCGTCCAGCGGACCTTCCTCCCGTGGCAGCCCGAGAAAGCCGACACCCGAACGAAGACGACGTTCCTGTGGCCGTTGATCTCCACCGTCCACATGACGGCGGAGACGGGTTCGAACGAGCAGCAGACGCCGGTCTTCCGCGACGACGACCTCGCCGAGGAGATCTCCCCGGGCGGCCGACTGGACCGCATGGTGGCACTGGGCAAGGACCTCGACGTCACCTGGGTGATCGATCCGGACCTGCTGGCCTCCGTCGACGCGATGACCGAGAGTTACGAGGTACAGGGCGAGGGCGACCACAACACGGCCGGCAGCCACCAGGCGGTCGCCAAGCGATGGCTCGCCGGGGTGCAGCAGGCGGTGGCGGACAAGGAGATCGTCGCGCTGCCGTTCGGCGACCCCGACCTGGCTTCCCTCGCCCACAACGGCACCGCCGTCACCGGCTCACTGAGCCACCTCAAGGAGGCCACCGACGTCGCCTCGGACACGGTGGAGTCGATCCTCCACGTGAAACCCACCACGGAGTTCGCCTGGCCCGTCAACGGCGCGGTCGATCCCTCCATCGTCAAGGTCGCCACGTCCGCCGGTGCCGACAAGGTGATCGCCCGCAGCGACACCTTCAAGGAGAGCGGCGACCTGTCGTACACGCCCTCCGCGCCCCGTCCCATCGGCGGCGGCACCACCGCCGTCGTGGCGGACGCCCCGCTGTCCACGGCCTTCCAGGGCGACATGACCAGGGCCTCCACGTCCACACAGGCGGTGCAGCGGTTCCTGGCCCAGAGCCTGACGCTCGGCCTCCAGACGGGCAAGCAGCGCAGTGTCGTCATCGCCCCGCAGCGCACCCCGTCCGCGAGCCAGGCCCAGACGATGGCCGAGGCACTGGCCGCCCTCCGGAACGGGGCCTGGTCCGAGTCACAGGATCTCGCCGCGGCCGCGCGGACCAAGCCGGACCCCGCCGCCACCACCAGGGTTCCCTCGGCTTCCGCGTACCCCTCGTCGCTGCGCGGGCACGAGCTGCCGCGATCGGCGTTCGAGCAGATCGCGAGGACGCAGGGCAAGCTCGACAGGTTCAAGGTGATCCTCTCCGACCAGTCCCGGGTGGTGACCCCGTTCGGACGCGCCCTGAACCGGGGGATGTCCGTGTCCTGGCGGGACCGGGGCACCGAGGCGGCGGTCTACCGGAGCGGCGTCGAGTCGTACCTCGACACGCTCATCGACCAGGTGAAGCTCATCGACAAATCGGAGACGAAGCTCTCCGGCCGCAGCGCCACGATCCCCGTGACGGTCCAGAACAATCTGGTGCAGGGCGTCGAGCACCTGGTGCTGCGGCTCTCCTCGACCAATCCGACCCGTCTCGAGATCGGTGGGGACTCCTACGAGGAGCAGCCCATCGCCGTGTCCGGCGGGCACAGCCAGTCGGTGAAGTTCACCACGTCGGCCAACGCCAACGGCCGGGCGACGGTGGTCGCCCAGCTGTACACCCAGGACGGTCAGAAGTACGGCGCCCCCGTCACCTTCGACGTGAAGGTCACGGAGATCACCGCCACGGTGATGCTGGTCATCGGCGGCGGTGTGCTGCTGCTGGTCCTCGCCGGTTTCCGGATGTACACGCAGCGCAAACGTGCCGCGGCCCGCGAGGCGGAAGAGCAGCGGGACGAGCCGGACAAGGACGCTGACGGCCCCCAGGATCCGGGAGCCCTCGCTGCACGTCTCACCGAGGGGCCCGGGTCCGATGACCGGGCGGACACGCCGGAGCAGCCGAGTGACCCGGCACCGGACACCGCACCGGAAAGCGCAGGCCCGTCCGGTGCGGGTGAGAGAGTGGACCGTTGAGGATGTCGTGGCCGGTGGGCCGGGGACGATGAGGTGGGGTAACCATGAACGCGCCGTACGACGGTGACCGCGGCCGTGCCGCGGGCAGCTCGGGCCACCCCGAGTCGGAACCCCCCGAGGGTCCGCCGCCCGGGCACGACCAGGCGCCGCAGCCGCCCGCCGACCCGTACCTCCGGGACGCCTACGGCCAGGACCCCTACCGGGTACAGGACATCACCGCCCAGGATCCCGTCGCGGAGGCGCTCCACGACCGTGCCGCGTACCCGTCCCCCCCTCCGGGCACGTACTCGCCTCAGCAGCCGCTCTACGGGCAGCCGCCCCAGTCGCCGTACGCTCCCGATCCGCGGGTGTGGGCCCAGACCCCCGCACCGGAGCCGGACAGACCGACGCAGTACCTGCCCTCCGGCGACGACCCGCGCACGACGCAGTTCGTGGGTGTGGACGACCTGGTCGGCCAGGCCGGGGAGCAGCGCCGCGAGCCGGACGCCTTCGCCCACCTCTTCCGCGACCAGCAGCAGAGCGGCACCCTCCCCGATCAGCAGGGCGGCGGGTATCCCCAGCAGCACGGTGCTGGGCACCCGGGCCAGCCGTCGGCGGGTGACCAGCAGCCCTACGCGTCCGCGCCGGTGGCCGGCCCGTCCGCGACCCCCGGCCACTACGCGGGTGCCACGCCGCCCCTCACCGCCGAGGCGCCTGCTCCGGAACCGGCGCCCGCGCCGAAAAAGGGCGGACGGGCCGGAAGCCTGCTGAAGTCCAGTGCCGTGATGGCGGCGGGCACGATGGTGTCCCGCCTCACGGGGTTCATCCGGTCCGCGTTGATCGTGTCAGCACTGGGTCTCGGTCTCCTCGGCGACTCGTTCCAGGTCGCCTACCAGCTACCGACCATGATCTACATTCTCACCGTCGGCGGCGGCCTCAACTCCGTCTTCGTGCCGCAGCTCGTGCGGGCGATGAAGGACGACGAGGACGGAGGCGAGGCGTATGCCAACCGCCTGCTGACACTCGTCATGGTCGTCCTCGCCGCGCTCACCGCCCTCGCGTGGCTGGGCGCCCCGCTCCTGGTGCGTGCGCTGTCCAACGAGGTCGCCGGCAATCCCGAGGCCAACGAGGTCGCCGTCACCTTCACCCGTTACTTCCTGCCCTCGATCTTCTTCATGGGCGTCCACGTGGTGATGGGTCAGGTCCTCAACGCCCGGGGCCGGTTCGGCGCGATGATGTGGACCCCGGTCCTGAACAACATCGTCCTCATCTTCACGCTCGGTACGTTCATCTGGGTCTACGGCAGCGCCGCGGACTCACGGATGAATGTCACCAACATCCCTCCGGAGGGCCAGCAGCTCCTCGGCATCGGTGTGCTGCTCGGCCTCGTCGTCCAGGCCCTGGCGATGATTCCGTATCTTCGCGAGACCGGGTTCCGTATCCGCCTGCGCTTCGACTGGAAGGGGCACGGGCTGGGCAAGGCAGCGATGCTCGCCAAGTGGACCCTCCTGTTCGTCCTCGCCAACCAGGCGGGCGCTCTGGTCGTGACCCAGTTGTCCACGGCCGCGGGCCTGGATTCCGGTGTCGGGGGCACCGGCTTCGCCGCCTACGCCAACGCCCAGCTGATCTGGGGCCTGCCGCAGGCCATCATCACCGTCTCTCTGATGGCCGCGCTCCTGCCCCGTATCTCACGCTCGGCGGCCGAAGACGATGCCGGCGCCGTCCGGGACGACATCTCGCAGGGTCTGCGTACCACGGCCGTCGCGATCGTGCCGATCGCCTTCGGTTTCCTCTCGCTCGGCATCCCGATGTGCACGCTGATGTTCGGCTCGTCGGGCACCGACGATGCCACCAACATGGGCTACATGCTGATGGCCTTCGGTCTCGGCCTGATCCCGTACTCCGTGCAGTACGTCGTCCTGCGTGCCTTCTACGCCTACGAGGACACCCGGACCCCCTTCTACAACACGGTCATCGTGGCCGCGGGCAACGCGGTCGCCTCGACCCTCTGCTTCTTCGTGCTCCCGGCCCGCTGGGCCGTGGTCGGCATGGCCGCCTCGTACGGCGTCGCCTACGCGATCGGCGTCGGCGTCGCCTGGCGCCGCCTGCGCCAGCGGCTGGGCGGGGACCTGGACGGCGCCCGGGTGCTGCGTACCTACGCCCGGCTGTGCATCGCGTCGGTGCCGGCCGCGCTGCTCAGTGGTGCGGCTTGCTACGGCATCAGCCAGACGCTCGGCCAGGGGGTCGTGGGCTCGTTCGCCGCGATCCTGGCCGGTGGAGCCGTTCTGTTCGGCGTCTTTTTCGTCGCCGCCCGTCGGATGCGGATCGAGGAGCTCAACTCTCTGGTCGGCATGGTCCGCGGGCGCCTGGGACGCTGAGGCAGGGGGTAGGCGCACAACCATCGTCAGCCACCGCGTGTCGTGCATAGCGGCGGACTGTGGGCACAATTGGTTTCGGCGTGGAACGGCGCGCAACGGACGCCGGTCCGCGCGCAATGGATGGGGAGGCAGGGAACGACGGTGGCGGAACGGAGCACAGCTGCCGTCGACGTGGCAGACAACAGCGGCGAGCAGTCGCTGACCGCACAGGCGGACCAGTCCACGGCCGACGGGGTGGCCAAGAACCGGGAGCGGGACACGGACAGCGACGAGGCACAGGAGAGCACCGGGGCCGACGGTTCCGGCAAGACCTCGCCACCCGAGCTGCACAGCGGTCACAAGCTGGCCAGACGCTACCGCCTCGAGGAGTGCGTCACCCGTCTGGACGGGTTCAGCAGTTGGCGTGCCGTGGACGAGAAGCTCCGCCGCGCCGTCGGCGTGCACATCCTGCCGGCGGATCACTCGCGTGCCCGGTCCGTCCTGGCCGCGGCCCGCTCCTCCGCCCTGCTGGGCGACCCCCGCTTCGTCCAGGTCCTGGACGCCGTCGAGGAGAACGACCTCGTCTACGTCGTCCACGAATGGCTCCCCGATGCCACCGAGCTGACCACGCTCCTGGCCGCCGGCCCACTGGAGGTGTACGACGCCTACCAGATGGTCAGTCAGGTCTCCTCCGCCATGGCCGCGGCCCACCGCGAGGGCCTCGCCCACCTGCGTCTGAACCCCAATGCCGTACTGCGCACCTCGACCGGTCAGTGGCGCATCCGCGGCCTCGCCGTGAACGCGGCGCTGCGCGGCATCAGCTCCGACACCCCGCAGCGCACCGACACCGAGTCCATCGGTGCCCTTCTCTACGCCGCTCTCACCCAGCGCTGGCCGTACGAGAACGACGCCTACGGCATGTCCGGCCTGCCGAAGGACATCGGCCTGATCCCGCCGGACCAGGTGCGGGCCGGTGTCCACCGCGGCCTGTCCGAGCTCGCGATGCGGGCGCTCGTCAACGAGGGGGCCACCGCCTCACGTCACGAGTCGCCGTGCACCACGCCGGAGGAACTGGTGAAGGCGATCGGCGAGATGCCCCGCATCCGTCCGCCGGAGCCCGCGTTCACCACCCCGCCCGAGTACCAGCACACGACCTACCAACAGGGCACGTACGGCCGTCCGGCGCCCCATCCCGGCGTCACCCAGCCGGTGTCGCCCCCGCCTCCCCCGCTGCAGAGCCGCACGGGCAAAGCCCTGAAGTGGGCCGTCTCGGCCCTGTTGATCGCCGCGCTCGGCCTGGGCAGCTGGCAGTTGGCGGACGCCCTCATGGACCAGGGCGGCAAGGCGGACGACACGAACAAGACCCAGACGACGGACGGGGACGACAAGATCAGCGAAAGGCCCGAGAAGCCCAAGCCGCTCGCGATCCAGGGTGCCCAGGAGTACGTGGCGAAGGGCGGTGCCCAGGCGCCCGGCGACGTGGCCAAGACGTACGACGGTGACAGCTCGACCTACTGGCGTACCAAGAGCTTCGTGGACGGGCCGGACATGAACCCGGTCTTCAAGCCCGGCGTGGGCATCGTCTACGACCTCGGGTCCGAACAGACCGTGAAGTCGTCGACGATAGGACTGCGCTACTCGGGTGACCACACCACGGTCACCCTGTACGCAACGGACTCGACCAGTTCGTCCACACCGATCAGTGCCATGCACGAGCTCGGAACCGTGACGACGTCCGGGGACCAGGCCACGGTGAAGGTCGACAAGCCGGTGAAGACCCGGTACGTACTGGTCTGGTTCACCGCCCTGCCGTCGGCACCCGGCGACGGCTACAGCAACCCCGGCTACAAGCAGGCCATCACCGACCTGAAGTTCACCGGCTGACGGCGTACCGAGGGGGAGGGGGTCCCATGGCGGACAGCAGCGCCCACCGCGACGCAAACGATCAGGACCTCCTCGCCCGCCACGTGGACGGTGACCCCGACGCCTTCGGTGAGCTCGTGCGCCGTCACCGCGACCGGCTCTGGGCCGTGGCCCTGCGGACGCTGGGGGACCGGGAGGAAGCCGCAGACGCGGTTCAGGACGCCCTTGTCTCCGCCTACCGGGCCGCCCACACCTTCCGCGGTCAGTCGGCCGTCACCACCTGGCTGCACCGGATCACGGTGAACGCCTGCCTGGACCGTGCCCGCAAAGCGGCCTCCCGGAAGACCGCACCGATCGACGACACCGAGCGCCTGGAGCAGTTGCTGGAGCCCCATGAGTCCGCCTCGGCGCCTGCGGAGCGCAATGATCTGCATCGCCAGTTGATCGAGGCGATGGGCACTCTCCCGCCCGATCAGCGGGCGGCCCTCGTCCTGGTGGACATGCAGGGCTATCCGGTAGCCGAAGCCGCTCGCATCCTCGACGTACCCACTGGCACGGTGAAGAGCCGCTGTGCCCGGGGCAGAGCCAGGCTCCTGCCCCTGCTCACCCACCTGAGGTCGGATGGCACCGGTGGGAGCAGGAAACAGGGTGAGGAACGGAACCGGACGCAGGGGACACCCGTCCCACCCGCAGCAGGGGCGTGTCGAGCGGACTCTCCGGGCACAGGACCGAGCGACCCGGCGGCTTTGAAGGGCGGAGGTGGGCGAGCGTGACGTCGACGACAGACAAGGCGGAGCACCCGGACGTCGCGGAGATCTCCGACCTGACCGAAGGGCTCCTTCCACCGGTTCGGGCCACCGATGTACGCCGGCACCTGGACGAGTGCGAGCTCTGCGCGGACGTTCATGCCTCACTCGAAGAGATCCGGGGCCTGCTCGGCACCGTGCCGGGTCCGCCTCGCATGCCCGCCGAGGTCGCGGAACGCATCGATGACGCGCTCGCAGCGGAAGCCCTGACGCGCACCACCGTGCCGGGCGCCGAGGAAGCCCTCGACGCGTCCCCCGAGGCACTCAGCGATGAAGGGACACATGTTTCACGTGAAACGTCGCCTTCGGACCGACCGACCGGGCGCCCTCGTTCCTCCACGACCGGGCCGGGCCGCAAGGCCCGCCTGAGGGGAGGCCGTCGACGGGCCGCCGTCCTGGGGACCGTGTTCACCGTCGCCGTGCTCGGGCTGGGGTCGGCACTGCTGCCGTCCTGGAACGACGGTGCGGGGTCGGACGGGGAGCGGCATACGACCGCCACGGACACCTTCTCCGAGGAGGAGCTGGAGAAGCGGGTTGCCGACCTTCTCGCACAAAGCCAGCAGGAGAGTGGCGGCTCCCGTGCTCCGGACACCTTCGGAACACAGTCGGAGTCCGGCGCCGCCCGCCCCAAGGTCCTCAAGCAGCCCGTGGTCCCGGAATGCATCCGTGACGGCATCGGCCGCAATGACGCCGCTCTCGCCGCCGAGCACGGCAGGTATCAAGGCAGGGAAGCGCTGCTCGTCGTGCTCCCCGATGTCTCCGACGGCACTCGTGTAACCGTGTACATCGTCGAGGCGACCTGTGTGGGCAACCCGTCCTCGGGCCCTGGGGCGAAGGTTCTGCTGAAACACTCCTACCTGCGTTCCTGACGACCGACGCTTCGTCCTCTTCCGCGTGGTGACCCGTGTGAGAGGGCCCACCGTGCACCCCTCTCGTGACCGTCCCCGTGTGCCCGGGTACAGCGGGAATGCGCGCCCCGTAGGATCCGTTGGGTGGGGTGAGAGTCCCGAAAGAAGCTCCCACCGGTCGAACGATGCAGACCAGAGACGAGGAATCAAGCCGTGAGCGACGTCCGTAACGTGATCATCATCGGCTCGGGGCCCGCCGGCTACACGGCGGCGCTCTACACCGCCCGTGCGTCGCTGAAGCCCCTGGTGTTCGAGGGGGCCGTCACCGCCGGCGGCGCGCTGATGAACACCACCGACGTGGAGAACTTCCCCGGTTTCCAGGACGGCATCATGGGCCCCGAGCTCATGGACAACATGCGCGCCCAGGCGGAGCGCTTCGGTGCCGAACTCGTTCCGGACGACGTGGTCGCCGTCGATCTGACCGGTGAGATCAAGACCGTCACGGACACCGCAGGAACGGTGCACAAGGCGAAGGCCGTCATCGTCGCCACGGGCTCGCAGCACCGTAAGCTCGGCCTGCCGAACGAGGACGCCCTTTCCGGCCGCGGTGTCTCGTGGTGCGCCACCTGTGACGGCTTCTTCTTCAAGGACCAGGACATCGCCGTGATCGGCGGTGGCGACACCGCGATGGAGGAGGCCACCTTCCTCTCGCGCTTCGCCAAGTCCGTGACGGTCGTCCACCGCCGTGACACCCTGCGTGCCTCCAAGGCGATGCAGGAGCGTGCCTTCGCCGACCCGAAGATCTCGTTCGTCTGGGACAGCGAGGTCGCCGAGGTCCAGGGCGACCAGAAGCTCTCGGGTCTGAAGCTGCGCAACGTCAAGACCGGCGAACTCTCGGACCTGGCGGTGACCGGCTTGTTCATCGCGATCGGCCACGACCCGCGGACCGAGCTCTTCAAGGGCCAGCTGGAGCTGGACGAGGAGGGCTACCTGAAGGTCGACGCGCCCTCGACGCGCACGAACGTCACCGGTGTCTTCGGTGCCGGTGACGTGGTCGACCACACCTACCGCCAGGCGATCACTGCGGCTGGTACGGGCTGTGCCGCCGCTCTCGACGCCGAGCGCTTCCTCGCCTCCCTCACGGACGGGGAGAAGGCCGAGCCCGAGAAGACCGCTGTCTGACCCCATCCACCACCTCACGCATCAACCAGTTAAGGAGCCCGCCGTGGCCGGCACCCTGAAGAACGTGACCGACGACTCCTTCGAGCAGGACGTCCTCAAGAGCGACAAGCCCGTCCTGGTGGACTTCTGGGCCGCCTGGTGCGGTCCGTGCCGCCAGATCGCTCCCTCCCTCGAGGCCATCGCCTCGGAGTACGGAGACAAGATCGAGGTCGTCAAGCTGAACATCGACGAGAACCCCGGAACGGCTGCCAAGTACGGCGTCATGTCCATCCCGACCCTGAACGTCTACCAGGGCGGGGAGGTCGCCAAGACCATCGTCGGCGCCAAGCCGAAGGCTGCGATCGTGCGCGACCTCGAAGAGTTCATCGCCGAGTAAGGACAGGCGGCCTCATCCAGGGCGCATGTTTCACGTGAAACACGAATGGGCTGACCCGCATGGGTCAGCCCATTCGCATGAGGTGCCACAGACGTCAGGTGCCTCAGAGGGGACGCAGCGCCGGTTCCTTCTGCACAGCCCCGAGCAGCCGGTCCAGTGCCATCTCGACGTCTTCCTTCCAGGAGAGTGTCGTCCTCAGTTCCAGCCTCAACCGGGGATGGGCAGGGTGCTGTCGGACTGTCTTGAAGCCCACGGCCAGCAGATGGTCGGCAGGCAGAACACAGGCGGGTTCCTTCCAGCGAGCATCACCGAAGGCTTCGATCGCCCGGAAGCCCCGACGCAGCAAGTCCTTCGCGACCGTCTGCACCATCACCCGGCCCAGCCCTTGTCCTTGGTAACCCGGCACGATGAACGCGGTCATCAACTGCACCGCGTCGGGTGAGACAGGACTGGTGGGGAACGCCGTGGAGCGTGGCACATAAGCGGGGGGAGCGTAGAGAACGAAGCCCACAGGAACGTCATCGACGTAGACGACTCTCCCGCAAGACCCCCAGTCCAGGAGGACGGCTGAGATCCACGACTCCTTCTCGAACGCGGATGTGCCCGCCTTTATCGCTGCCTCGCCGCTGACGGGATCGAGTTCCCAGAAGACGCACGAGCGACAGCGTTGGGGAAGGTCCTGAAGGTTGTCCAACGTGAGCGGTACAAGCCGACGCCCCATGAAGGCTGTTCCTCGCTTCCTTCGCTCGCTGCCTCGCGGGCGGCTCTCAGAGCGCTCCGTTCGCTGAGCAGGCTGCCGATGAAACCGCCGATGACGCCCACCCCCAGCCCCGCGCTCACCAGTCCGGTGCGACTCGTCATTCGCATGGCCCCTGCCTTGGTCTCAGAGGTACTGACGGGTGGGTGCGCCGTATCCGAACGCATCGTATCCATGAAGCGATTCCACCGATACCGCCAAAAAACAAAGGGCGGACCATGTTCCGGTACACACCGGACAAGGTCCGCCCTGGCCGGCTGACCGCCTGGGCCGGCCGAGGAGTCAGGAACCGGTCTCCTCGGAGTCGTCGTCCCCCAGGCTCTTCTGCAGAACGGGACCCTCACCGGGAGCAAGGGTGCCGAGGATGCGCTCAAGGTCCTCCATGGAGGCGAACTCCACGGTGATCTTGCCCTTCTTCTGGCCCAGGTCGACCTTCACCCGCGTCTCGAAACGATCTGAGAGACGCGTGGCCAGGTCCGTCAGCGCCGGGGAGACCCGGGCGCCCGCCCGCGGCCCCTTGGAGCGCTGAGCCTGCTGGGGTCGTGAACCCCTCAGGGTCACGATCTCCTCGACAGCACGCACCGACAGTCCTTCGGCCACGATCCGGTGAGCCAGCCGCTCCTGCTCTTCCGAGTCCTCGACGGACAACAGCGCGCGTGCGTGTCCGGCGGAGAGCACCCCAGCGGCGACCCGCCGCTGCACGGCCGGCGAGAGCTTCAGCAGGCGCAGCGTGTTGGACACCTGTGGACGAGACCGACCGATGCGGTCCGCCAGCTGGTCATGGGTGCAGTTGAAGTCCTTCAACAGCTGGTCATAGGCGGCGGCCTCCTCCAGCGGGTTCAGTTGAGCACGGTGCAGGTTTTCCAGCAGCGCGTCCAGGAGGAGCTTCTCGTCGTCCGTGGCCCGTACGATCGCCGGAATGGTCTCCAGCCCCGCCTCGCGGCAGGCCCGCCAGCGACGCTCACCCATGATGAGTTCGTACCGGGCCGAACCCACCTGCCGCACGACAACCGGTTGGAGGAGCCCGACCTCCTTGATGGAAGTGATCAGCTCGGACAGCGCGTCCTCGTCGAAGACCTCACGTGGCTGCCGGGGATTCGGGGTGATGGCGTCGAGAGGGATCTCGGCGAAGTGGGCTCCGATGGGAGGTGCGGGTGCAGCCGAGGCACCGTTCGTCGACGAGTCCTCCGTTTCACGTGAAACGGAGGACAGAGCGGCTACCTTCGCGGCTGCCACTCCTCGCTCGTTCGGCAGCACGGGAACCGCTGCGGGCGACGTCGAAGCAACGCCTCCGATCGCAGTCGGCGCCCCTGTCTTCTCCGTCGGTGCAGCAGGGATCAATGCGCCGAGACCACGGCCCAACCCCCTCCGTCGATCGCTCACTGGACGCCCTCCACCATGCTCGGACCGTTCTGCTGTGCGCCGATGTGCGCCTGTGATGCGTCGTAGCTGATACCGACGCCCCTGAGCGCGATCTCGCGTGCCGCCTCAAGATAAGAGAGGGCACCACTCGATCCAGGATCGTAGGTCAGCACCGTCTGCCCATAACTCGGGGCCTCCGAGATACGAACGGAACGGGGAATGCTTGTCCTGAGCACCTCGTCCCCGAAGTGGGTGCGCACCTCTTCCGCGACCTGCGACGCGAGCCGGGTCCGGCCGTCGTACATGGTGAGCAGGATCGTCGATACATGCAGCGTCGGGTTGAGGTGTCCCCGTACCAGATCGACGTTGCGCAGCAGCTGTCCCAGGCCTTCCAGGGCGTAGTACTCGCACTGGATGGGGATGAGGACCTCCTGGCCCGCCACCATGGCGTTGACCGTCAGCAGGCCGAGGGAGGGCGGGCAGTCGATGAGGATGTAGTCCAGCGGCTGCTCATAGGCCTGAATGGCTCGCTGCAGTCGGCTCTCCCGCGCCACCAGCGAGACAAGCTCGATCTCCGCACCGGCGAGATCGATCGTGGCGGGTGCGCAGAAAAGCCCTTCGACGTCGGGGACCGGCTGAACGACCTCTGCCAGCGGCTTGCTCTCCACCAGCACGTCGTAGATGGAGGGCACCTCGGCATGGTGGTCGATTCCCAGGGCGGTGGAGGCGTTGCCCTGAGGGTCGAGATCGATCACCAGAACGCGACCACCGTGCAGAGCGAGCGAAGCGGCCAGGTTGACGGTGGTCGTCGTTTTACCGACACCGCCCTTCTGGTTGGCGACCACGATGACACGGGTCTGCTCAGGCCGTGGCAGGCCCTCACCTGCGCGGCCCAGAGCCTCCACCGCCAGCTGGGCAGCACGACCGATGGGAGTGTCGTCCATCGGAGGCGGCGTTTCACGTGAAACATCCGCCCCCGTCGACTCGGTACGGGGACCGGGGACCGGATCGGTCATCGGTCCCGCGATGTTGGCGTCGGACCGCAAGGATTCACTCTCCTCGACTTCAGGCTCGCAATGAACAGAGCCTCCCATGCCTCCAGGGTCGCGAACCAGTGAGGTCTGCCGTTCTGTGGAGAAATCCACCTCTGTGGACAACTCCCCGCCCCTGAGGGAGGCCGATGTCTCGCCGGACGCCGGCCTCTCCCCGAGTGAACCGAGAGGCTTACGGCCCCGGGGCTCGGCCGCAGCGCGGCCCCGATTGATGATGCCGTGCAGCAGTGAGCGATGTTTCACGTGAAACACGATGCACAGTGACCGGGGCCGTACCGCTGCGACACTCCGACTTGCATGGATTCGGCAGCTTATGTGGAGTACATCTGGCCTTCAGGACAGATTGCGCTCGCCCGCAGGCGAATGGTGCTCCGCGGAGGGACGAACCGTGTTCTAGCCCCGTCGCCGACGAACCCGCCCCGTACGGGCGGCCTTCGCTCGCTTCGCAGCAAACCGCACACCGCCGGGACTCTCCCCGACCTCGACCCGCACCACGGTGGACATCGGGTCCACCACACCCTCGCCCACATGAACGATCGACGTCGCCACGGCACCGAGCTTGCTCAGTGCCGTCGCCGCGCTCTTCAGCTCCTCCTCGGCCGTGTCGCCCTTGAGGGCGAGCATCTCTCCGTACGGCCTCAGGAGCGGAATGCCCCACGTGGCGAGGCGGTCGAGCGGTGCTACGGCACGCGCCGTCACGATGTGCACCGGAGGCAGCTTCCCCATGACCTCCTCGGCCCGGCCACGCACGACCGTCACGTGGTCCAGGCCCAGCAGCTCCACGACCTCGGTCAGGAAAGTGGTACGCCGCAGCAGCGGCTCCAGCAGTGTGATCCTGAGGTCCTCCCGGACCAGTGCCAGCGGAATGCCCGGCAGGCCGGCACCCGAGCCGACATCGCACACCGTCACCCCCTCCGGCACGACCTCCGAGAGCACCGCGCAGTTCAGCAGGTGCCGCTCCCACAAACGGGGCACCTCGCGCGGGCCGATCAGACCGCGCTGCACGCCCGCCTCGGCGAGCAGCTCCGCATACCGGACCGCGTCCGCGAAGCGATCACCGAACACCTCGCGTGCCTGCTCGGGCGCGGGGGGAAGCTCCGCTGCCTCCGTCACGGGGGAACCGTCCTTCCGTACCGTGCCGGCACAGGGCGCCGGCAGCAGAATCACAGAACTATCAGGCTGACAAAATTCGGCCCCGTCTGCGCTACAGACGGGGCCGAGGGAACACGGAACCGATCAGGCGGGGAGTACGACGACGAAGCGCTGCGGCTCCTCGCCCTCGGACTCGCTGCGCAGGCCTGCCGCCTTGACCGCGTCGTGCACGACCTTGCGCTCGAACGGAGTCATCGGGTCGAGCCGCACGGGCTTGCCGCTGCTCTTGGCCTCGGCAGCGGCCTTCGCGCCCAGCTCGGACAGCTCCGTGCGCTTGTTGGCACGGTAATCGGCGATGTCGAGCATGAGACGGCTGCGGTCCCCGGTCTCCCGGTGCACGGCCAGACGCGTGAGCTCCTGGAGCGCCTCCAGGACCTCGCCGTCACGGCCGACCAGCTTCTGCAGGTCCCGGCTGCCCGTGTCACTGATGATCGAGACGGAGGCGCGGTCCGCCTCGACGTCCATGTCGATGTCGCCATCGAGATCGGCGATGTCGAGCAGACCCTCCAGGTAGTCCGCCGCGATCTCGCCTTCCTGCTCGAGGCGGGTCAGGGTGTCTGCGCCCTCGGCAGCAGCGGAGGTGGTGCCTTCCGTCACGGGATGGACTCCTTACTTCTTGGACGGGGACTTGGGCCGCTGCGGGCCCTTGCGCTGCCCGGACTGGGCCCTGCTGCGGGTACTGCCGGCGGGCTTGGCACCGCTCTTCTTGGCGGCAGCGGCGGGCTGGGGGTCGCTCTGGGGCTCGTCGGCCTTGGTCAGCGAGGTGCGCTCACCGGCCGCCTTGGGCAGCCCCGACTGGCGCTTGGCCTTCGGCTGCCGCTTGGGCTGCTGCCGCTTGGCGGCTCCGGTAGTGGGCGTACCGTCCTCGGCCTGGGCGGCGGCCGTGGCCTCGCTCTTGATCACCGTGCCGTCGCTCTGGGCCGCGAGGCCCGCCTTGTTCAGACCGTTGATGAACTTGCGCTCGTACTCGTTGCGGTCCCGGCCCTTGGCGACGATGGCCTTGACGATGGCCCGCTCCCGGCGGTTACGGGTCCTGCCGTGACGCTCGACGTGCTTGGAGAGACGCTCCAGGTACGCGGCCTGGGCCTTGGAACCGGGCGTGGGGTTGTTGTGGATGATGTACATCTGCTGGCCCATGGTCCACACGTTGGTGGTCAGCCAGTAGACGAGGACACCGACCGGGAAGTTGATGCCGAAGACGGCGAAGATGATGGGGAAGACGTACATCAGCATCTTCTGCTGCTGCATGAACGGCGTCTTCACCGTGGTGTCGACGTTCTTCGTCATCAGCTGGCGCTGCGTGTAGAACTGCGACAGCGACATCAGAACGATCATGAGCGCCGTGACGACGCGGACGTCGGTCAGCGAGGAGTTGAGGGCCGCGACCTTCTCCGAGCTGTCCGTGAACTTCGCCGCGAGCGGGGCGCCGAAGATGTGGGCCTTCTGTGCGCTCTCCAGCAGGCGCTCGTTGATCACGCCGACGGTGTCGTTCGACGCGATGCTGTTGAGCACGTGGTACAGGGCGAAGAAGAACGGCGACTGCGCCAGGATGGGAAGGCACGAGGAGAGCGGGTTGGTGCCCGTCTCCTTGTACAGCTTCATCATCTCTTCGGACTGACGCTGCCGGTCGTTCTTGTAGCGCTCTTGGATCTTCTTCATCTCCGGCTGGAGCGTCTGCATCGCGCGCGTCGCCTTGATCTGCTTCACGAAGAGCGGGATCAGGCAGATGCGGATCAGGATCACCAGGGACACGATGGACAGGCCCCAGGCCCACCCGGTGTCAGGGCCGAAGACTGCCCCGTACACGCTGTGGAACTGGACGATGACCCAGGAGACGGGTGTTGTGATGAAGCTGAAGAGGCTGGCAATCGTGTCCACTGATCATGCTCCTTGGGCATGGGACGGGGTCTCTGCGGCCGGGCTCGAAGGACTCGCCTGACGTGTGGGAGGAGTCCGTCCCTCGGTGGCCGGTTCGGCGGCGGAGGGCCCGCCCCTGCGTGCGCGCCAGGCGTCACGCAGCATTTCGTGCCACCGCGGACGCTTGCGCGGCGGAACATGGTCCACACCGCCCGGCGACCACGGGTTGCACCGTAGGATGCGCCAGGCCGTGAGTGCTGTGCCCTTGATGGCACCGTGCCGGTCGATGGCCGTGTAGCCATAGTGGGAACACGACGGGTAGTACTTGCACACCGGCCCCAGCAGTGGACTGATCGTCCACTGGTAGATCTTGATCAGAGCCAGCAGCGGATACTTCATTGCGTGCCCCCTCCCAGCAGCCGCCGCAGGGCGGCGTCCAGGTCCTGGGCCAGCTGTGCGTGGTCGGCGTCGCCCGCCGGGGGCAGCGCTCGTACGACTACCAGGCTACCGGGGGGCAACTGGTCGACTCGCTCGCGCATCAGGTGGCGAAGCCTGCGCTTCACCTTGTTGCGCACCACCGCACCTCCCACAGCCTTGCTCACGACGAAACCCGCACGCGGCGGGGGAGCGCTCTCCCCAGGCGCATGCGGGTCCGTGGCACCGCTACGAAAGTGGACGACGAGGTGCTGGCGCCCGGCCCGGCGCCCTCGTCGTACCGCGGTCGCGAAATCCTCGCGCCGCCTCAGCCGGTTCTCGGTGGGCAGCACGATGTCATGACCTGACCGGGATCAGGCGGACAGACGGGCGCGACCCTTGCTGCGGCGGGACGCGAGAATCGCGCGGCCGGCACGGGTGCGCATACGCAGCCGGAAGCCGTGGGTCTTCGCGCGACGACGGTTGTTCGGCTGGAAGGTGCGCTTGCTCACTCGGGGGCTCCAGAAGAAATCGGTGTTTGCGGGGTGCCGTCCTGGCTGTCACCGTGCGCCCACGAGAAGCTCGCGTTACGCCCGAGTGCACCGCTGACCGATCACCTTGAGCGATCTGTGCCCATCGGAGGCAGGCGGCAGCAGCCATCGACAACTCGACCTCGTTACGGTACGCGCGGCCGCGCCATTCGGTCAAACCAGTGGTCACCGGGAGACACTTGTCCACAGCCTGGGGACAACAACTTGAACCGTACCGGTCGCCCTGACTACCTTGGCTGGACTCCGATTCGTTCCCTTGACCCTTCACCACCCGATTTACATCCCGACCCGCCTCTCGCATCACACGTTCGAGGGGCCTGTGAGAGAGCGTGCCCTGTGGCTGACGTACCTGCCGATCTTGCCGCAGTGTGGCCACGTGTACTGGAGCAGCTCCTCGGCGAGGGCCACGGGCAGGGGGTCGAGAGCAAGGACGAGCACTGGATCCGGCGCTGTCAGCCGCTCGCACTGGTGGCCGACACCGCCCTGCTCGCCGTCCCGAACGAGTTCGCGAAGGGTGTGCTCGAGGGCCGCCTCGCACCCGTCGTCAGCGAGAGCCTGAGCCGTGAGTGCGGTCGCCCGATCCGGATCGCCATCACCGTCGACGACACCGCCGGCGAGCCACCGGCCCCGCCGGCGCCCCGTCCCCAGCCGCGCTACGAGGAACCGGAACTCCCCACCGGCCGCCCGGACCGCCCCGAGCGGCAGGACCGGCCGGAACGCGACCCGTACGAGGGGTACGACAGCTACGACGGGTACCGGCGCCGCCGCGCCGACCAGCAGCCGGGCCCGCCGGGCGACCAGCTCCCCACCGCCCGTCCCGCCTACCCCTCCGAGTACCAGCGCCCGGAGCCGGGCTCCTGGCCGCGGCCGGCGCAGGACGAGTACGGCTGGCAGCAGCAGCGTCTGGGCTTCCCGGAGCGGGACCCGTACGCCTCGCCCTCCCAGGACGCCTACGGCCCGCAGGACGCCTACGGCGGCCCGCCCTCGCAGGACTACCGCCCGCAGCCGATGGAGCGTCCGGCCTACGACCAGCAGCGCTCCGACTACGACGCGTCACGCACGGACTACGAACGCACGGACTACGAACGCGGCGACTACGACCAGCGCGACGCCGTGCGCCGCGAGCTGCCCGAGGCGCCCTCCGGTTCCGGACACGTCCACCGCGGCGGTCCCGTCGGACCGAACCTGCCCACCACCGGTGCGCCCGGCCCGCTGGCCGCGCAGCCCGCGCCGGCGCCCGGTCCCGGTGAGCCGACCGCGCGGCTGAATCCGAAGTACCTGTTCGACACGTTCGTCATCGGCGCGTCCAACCGCTTCGCCCACGCGGCCGCGGTCGCCGTCGCGGAGGCCCCGGCGAAGGCGTACAACCCGCTGTTCATCTACGGGGAGTCCGGGCTCGGCAAGACCCACCTGCTGCACGCGATCGGGCACTACGCGCGGAGCCTCTACCCGGGTACGCGCGTGCGGTACGTGAGCTCGGAGGAGTTCACCAACGAGTTCATCAACTCCATCCGGGACGGCAAGGGCGACAGCTTCCGCAAGCGCTACCGCGAGATGGACATCCTGCTCGTCGACGACATCCAGTTCCTGGCGGACAAGGAGTCGACGCAGGAGGAGTTCTTCCACACCTTCAACACGCTCCACAACGCCAACAAGCAGATCGTGCTGTCCAGCGACCGGCCGCCCAAGCAGCTGGTGACGCTGGAGGACCGGCTGCGGAACCGGTTCGAGTGGGGCCTGATCACCGACGTCCAGCCGCCGGAGCTGGAGACGCGCATCGCGATCCTGCGCAAGAAGGCGGTGCAGGAGCAGCTGAACGCCCCGCCGGAGGTGCTGGAGTTCATCGCCTCCCGGATCTCGCGGAACATCCGCGAACTGGAGGGCGCGCTGATCCGGGTGACGGCGTTCGCCTCGCTCAACCGGCAGCCGGTGGACCTCGGGCTGACCGAGATCGTGCTGAAGGACCTGATCCCGGGGGGCGACGACTCCGCTCCGGAGATCACCTCGACGGCCATCATGAGCGCGACCGCCGACTACTTCGGGCTCACGGTCGAGGACCTGTGCGGCACCTCGCGCGGGCGCGCGCTGGTGACCGCCCGGCAGATCGCCATGTACCTGTGCCGGGAGCTGACGGACCTGTCCCTGCCGAAGATCGGCGCGCTGTTCGGCGGACGCGACCACACGACGGTGATGCACGCCGACCGGAAGATCCGCAACCTGATGGCCGAGCGGCGCTCCATCTACAACCAGGTCACCGAGCTCACCAACCGCATCAAGGCCGGCTGAGCGCCGCCACACCGACAGGACGGCAGAAAGGGCGTCCCCGGGGCACCTCCGGGGACGCCCTTTCGCCGTCCGCCGACGAGGCCGACCGGGCCGGCGGAGGGGAGCGGGCGGCCCCGGGCGGCGGACCACGGACAGCCGGCAGCCGACACCTGACCGATCGCCCCACTCCCGCTGTTCGATTACACAGCCGGGTTACGGCCGTCCTCCACAGATTCGGTGACTTTTTCCCGTCCACATCCTGGGGACCGCGAAGTTATCCCGACTCTGTCCACAGCACCCCTCATCGAGGCACCATCACGCCAGGTCAGCCCGCTGTGGATTCGTGGATCAACGATCTCCACAGCCTGTGGACAGAGCAGGGATCCCCCCTCTGCGCACCAGGCTGTCCACGGGTAACCCACAGGTCAGAGCCTGTTGTCCCCAGCGATCACCGCTTTCTCCACATGCCTGTCCACTGTTCGGCAACACGACGTGCGTCCTCACCGCATCGAGTGAAAGACGTCACATCGGGGCACTGCAGGGGCCTGTGGGAAAGACTGCCAAAGCTGGGGACGGCTCTGGGGAGAACTCGCCCCGCCCTGTGCACGGTGTGTGCAGAACTTTCCGTTCTCCACAAAGGCGCCCGGTTGTCCACCCCTCCGGCCCACAGGGCCAGTGGATAAAATCACCGCCCTGAACTGGGGAAACAGGGTTATCCACGGTATCCACAGGCCCTACTACTACTCCCGACCAGAGAGAGCGGGGAATTCGCTTCGAAGGAGGCCCTGTGCACAACTGGCCGTCCCGGCCCCGGCCGCCCCTCGTCACGACTTGACCCCGAGGGGCGCCTACTGTCAGTGCGGTGCGTCAGACTGGTCCTCGGTGCTCTTCCCCTCACCGGGGACGACGACACCGAGTCAGACGACGAGAGCCAGGCAGGGCGAGAAGCGCCGGCAACAGCAGGAGGCGGCAACAGTGAAGATCCGGGTGGAACGCGACGTACTCGCGGAGGCAGTGGCCTGGGCGGCGCGCAGCCTCCCGGCCCGTCCGCCGGCCCCTGTGCTCGCCGGCCTGCTGCTGAAGGCCGAGGACGGTCAGCTGAGCCTGTCCAGCTTCGACTACGAGGTGTCCGCGCGGGTGTCGGTCGAGGCGGAGGTCGAGGAGGAGGGCACCGTCCTCGTCTCCGGCCGTCTGCTCGCCGACATCTCCCGCGCCCTCCCCAACCGGCCGGTGGAGATCTCCACAGACGGTGTACGGGCGACGGTGGTGTGCGGATCCTCGCGGTTCACCCTCCACACCCTGCCTGTGGAGGAGTACCCGGCCCTGCCCCAGATGCCGAACGCGACGGGCACGGTCCCCGGCGAGGTCTTCGCCTCCGCCGTGCAGCAGGTCGCCATCGCGGCCGGCCGTGACGACACGCTGCCCGTCCTCACCGGTGTGCGCATCGAGATCGAGGGCGACACCGTGACGCTGGCCTCCACCGACCGCTACCGCTTCGCGGTCCGCGAGTTCCTGTGGAAGCCGGAGAACCCGGACGCCTCCGCGGTCGCCCTGGTGCCCGCCAAGACGCTCCTGGACACCGCCAAGTCGCTGACCAGCGGCGACCAGGTGATCCTGGCGCTGTCCGGTTCGGGTGCGGGCGAGGGCCTGATCGGTTTCGAGGGCGCGGGCCGCCGCACCACCACGCGGCTGCTGGAGGGCGACCTCCCGAAGTACCGCACCCTCTTCCCGACCGAGTTCAACAGCGTCGCCGTGATCGAGACCGCCCCCTTCGTGGAGGCCGTCAAGCGCGTGGCCCTGGTGGCCGAGCGCAACACCCCGGTGCGGCTGAGCTTCGAGCAGGGCGTGCTCATCCTGGAGGCCGGCTCCAGCGACGACGCACAGGCTGTGGAAAGGGTGGACGCCCAGCTCGAGGGCGACGACATCTCGATCGCCTTCAACCCGACCTTCCTGCTGGACGGCCTGAGCGCCATCGACTCCCCGGTGGCCCAGCTGTCGTTCACCACGTCCACCAAGCCCGCGCTCCTCAGCGGCAGGCCCGCGGTGGACGCGGAGGCGGACGAGGCCTACAAGTACCTGATCATGCCGGTGCGGCTCAGCGGCTGACGTCGCCCCGGTCGTCCACAGCTGTGCACCGTGCTTCCGGGCGACCCGGCGGACGGCCCCTCGGGCCGAGGGGCCGAGCCCCGGAAGCGGCTGTGGAGGGACCTGCGGGCGGGCGTGCGCATGAGCGCGTATGCCCACAGATGTGCGTGAGCGTCCGGGTTTAGGCTCTGGGCGGTACGTCAGTGCCGCGGCACGGCCGTGCCGCCACGTCACGTCGCAACCTAAGGAACACAACTGATGGAGCTCGGTCTCGTCGGCCTCGGCAAGATGGGCGGCAACATGCGCGAGCGGATACGCCGCGCGGGCCACACCGTCTTCGGATACGACCGCAACCCGGACCTCGCCGATGTCCACAGCCTGGAAGAGCTTGTGGGCAAGCTCGAGGGCCCGCGTGTGGTGTGGGTGATGGTCCCGGCCGGCGAGCCGACCCAGACCACCATCGACGCGCTCGCCGAGCTGCTCGAGCCCGGCGACGTCGTCGTGGACGGCGGAAACTCCCGCTGGACGGACGACGAGAGGCACGCCGAGGAGCTGGCGGCCAAGGGGATCGGCTTCGTCGACTGCGGCGTCTCCGGCGGCGTCTGGGGGCTGGAGAACGGCTACGCGCTGATGTACGGCGGCGACGAGGAGAACGTCGCCAAGGTGCAGCCGATCTTCGACGCCCTCAAGCCCGAGGGGGACTTCGGCTCGGTGCACGCGGGCAGGGTCGGTGCGGGCCACTTCGCGAAGATGGTCCACAACGGCATCGAGTACGCCATGATGCAGGCCTACGCCGAGGGCTGGGAGCTGCTGGAGAAGGCCGACTCGGTGGACAACGTCCGGGAGGTGTTCCGTTCCTGGCAGGAGGGCACCGTCATCCGCTCCTGGCTGCTCGACCTCGCGGTGAACGCCCTCGACGAGGACGAGCACCTGGAGCGGCTCCGGGGTTACGCCGAGGACTCCGGTGAGGGACGCTGGACGGTGGAGGCCGCCATCGACCACGCCGTGCCGCTGCCGGCGATCACCGCTTCGCTGTTCGCGCGGTTCTCCTCCCGCCAGGAGGACTCGCCGCAGATGAAGATGATCGCGGCGCTGCGCAACCAGTTCGGCGGCCACGCGGTCGAGAAGAAGTAAGCAGCACCGGAAGGCTGGGGAGGCCGGCGAAACGACCATGCACGTCACGCACCTGTCGCTGGCCGACTTCCGTTCCTATCCCCGGGTCGAGGTTCCGCTCGACCCGGGGGTCACGGCCTTCGTCGGGCCCAACGGGCAGGGCAAGACCAACCTCGTCGAGGCGGTCGGCTACCTCGCCACCCTGGGCAGCCACCGGGTCTCCTCCGACGCCCCGCTGGTCCGCGTGGGCGCCGACCGCGCGATCATCCGTGCCCAGGTCCGCCAGGGCGAGCGTCAGCAGCTGGTCGAACTGGAGCTGAACCCGGGCAAGGCCAACCGCGCCCGCATCAACCGGTCCTCGCAGGTCAGGCCCCGTGACGTGCTCGGCATCGTCCGGACGGTCCTCTTCGCCCCCGAGGACCTCGCCCTGATCAAGGGCGACCCCGGCGAACGGCGCCGTTTCCTGGACGAGCTGATCACCGCGCGTTCCCCGCGCATGGCCGGCGTCCGCTCCGACTACGACCGGGTGCTCAAGCAGCGCAACACCCTGCTGAAGTCGGCCGCGCTGGCCCGTCGGCACGGCGGCCGCACCATGGACCTGTCCACCCTCGACGTGTGGGACCAGCACCTCGCGCGCGCGGGCGCGGAGCTCCTCGCCCAGCGGCTGGACCTGATCACCGCGATCCAGCCGCTGGCCGACAAGGCGTACGAGCAGCTCGCCCCCGGCGGCGGGCCGGTCCACCTGGAGTACAAGCCCTCCGCACCCGGCGAGGCCCACACGCGTGAGGACCTGTTCGAGCAGCTGACGGCCGCCCTCGCCGAGGCCCGCCGGCAGGAGATCGAGCGGGGCGTCACCCTGGTCGGTCCGCACCGTGACGACCTGCTGCTCAGGCTGGGCCGGCTGCCCGCCAAGGGCTACGCCTCGCACGGGGAGTCCTGGTCCTACGCGCTGGCGCTGCGCCTGGCCTCCTACGACCTGCTGCGGGCCGAGGGCAACGAGCCGGTGCTGGTGCTCGACGACGTCTTCGCCGAGCTGGACGCGCGCCGCCGGGAGCGTCTCGCCGAGCTGGTCGCGCCCGGTGAGCAGGTCCTGGTGACCGCGGCCGTCGACGACGACGTCCCCCACGCGCTGTCGGGAACGCGGTTCACGGTGGCGGAGGGGACGGTGGAGCGCGCATGAGCGGACCCGACCCGTCCGGCCGCGCGGCCGGGAAGGCTCCCGAGCCCTCCGGGGTCGACCTCGCGCGCGTGGCGCTGCGGGCGGCCAGGGAGGCGGCACGCGCGCGCGGTGACGCGGCGCAGCAGAAGAAGCAGGTCCGGCGCGGCGGCCTGCGCTCCGGCGCGCGCGCCGACCGGCGCGACCCCATGGCGCTCGGCGCGGCGATCAACCGCCTGCTGTCCGAGCGCGGCTGGGAGGCCCCGGCGGCGGTGGGCGGGGTGATGGGGCGCTGGCCCGAGATCGTCGGCGAGGACGTGGCCAAGCACTGCGAGCCGGAGCGGTACGACGAGGACGAGCGGGTGCTGGTCGTGCGCTGTGACTCCACGGCCTGGGCGACGAACCTGCGGCTGCTCGCCCCGACCCTGGTGGCCCGCCTCAACGAGGACCTCGGCCACGGCACCGTGCGGTTGATCAAGGTCAACGGTCCCGGGGGGCCCGCCCGCCGCTACGGCCCGCTGCGCGCCCCCGGGAGCTCGGGTCCCGGGGACACGTACGGGTGAGCGGAGGCCGTTCTCCGGCTCGGCGACCCCGCGTGATCGACATCACATCGGTGCTTTTCGGAGGCGGGTCCGCCCCGCCGGGCCCCCGGTGCCGGACGGCCGCGCAGGACGGTGGAGCGCCACCTGACTCGGAAGTAGCAAAGGGTTGATGCCTCGAAGCGCTGAGTGCCCTCGTGAGCGACCTGGAGCCCCCATCCGCATATCGGGAGTCGGAGGAGGCCGGTTGAGGGCGGCACATGCGAACTCAGGTACCGGCAAACCCCCATCGATGTCAGTGCTACCGGTAGACTGGAAGACAATCCCGCCCCGACCGTGGGGACCGTCCGGGAAAAGCTGAGCAACGCTGATCAGGGCTTACCAACGCAACATGCCGCAGCCGCTCCGGCGACCCGCCGACGAGCCCGGCTCGTGCTGTGCCAGAAAGGGCGCTTCGTGGCCGATTCCGGCAACCCCAACGAGAACATCCCGTCCACCGACACCGGCGTGGACAGCGAGGTCACCGCCTCGTACGACGCCAGTGCCATCACCGTCCTCGAGGGTCTGGACGCGGTCCGCAAGCGACCCGGCATGTACATCGGCTCGACCGGTGAGCGAGGACTGCACCACCTCGTGTACGAGGTCGTCGACAACTCCGTCGACGAGGCGCTGGCGGGCCACGCGGACACCATCGACGTGACGATCCTCGCCGACGGCGGCGTCCGGGTCGTCGACAACGGCCGTGGCATCCCGGTGGGCATCGTCCCCTCCGAGAACAAGCCGGCCCTCGAGGTCGTGCTGACCGTGCTGCACGCGGGCGGCAAGTTCGGCGGCGGCGGCTACGCGGTCTCCGGTGGTCTGCACGGCGTGGGCGTCTCCGTCGTGAACGCGCTGTCCTCGAAGGTCGCCGTGGAGGTCAAGACCGACGGCCACCGCTGGACGCAGGACTACAAGATGGGCGTCCCCACGGCGCCCCTCGCCAAGCACGAGGCCACCGAGGAGACCGGCACGTCGGTCACCTTCTGGGCGGACGGCGACATCTTCGAGACCACCGACTACTCCTTCGAGACGCTCTCCCGGCGCTTCCAGGAGATGGCGTTCCTCAACAAGGGTTTGACGATCAAACTCACCGACGAGCGCGAGTCGGCGAAGGCCACGTCCGGGGCGGACGAGGCGGGCGCGGACGAGACCGCCGAGGTCAAGACCGTCACGTACCACTACGAGGGCGGCATCGTCGACTTCGTGAAGTACCTCAACAGCCGCAAGGGCGAGGCGGTGCACCCCACCGTCATCGCCCTGGAGGCCGAGGACAAGGACAGGCAGCTGTCCCTCGAGGTCGCCATGCAGTGGAACGGCGGCTACACCGAGGGCGTGTACTCCTTCGCCAACATCATCCACACCCACGAGGGCGGTACGCACGAGGAGGGCTTCCGGGCCGCGCTGACGTCGCTGATCAACAAGTACGCGCGCGACAAGAAGCTGCTGCGCGAGAAGGACGACAACCTCACGGGCGACGACATCCGCGAGGGCCTGACCGCGATCATCTCGGTCAAGCTGAGCGAGCCGCAGTTCGAGGGCCAGACGAAGACCAAGCTGGGCAACACGGAGGCCAAGACCTTCGTCCAGCGGGTCGTCTACGAGCACCTCGCGGACTGGCTGGACCGCAACCCCAACGAGGCCGCGGACATCATCCGCAAGGGCATCGCGGCGGCCACCGCGCGCGTGGCGGCCCGCAAGGCCCGCGACCTGACCCGTCGCAAGGGCCTGCTGGAGTCGGCGTCCCTGCCGGGCAAGCTCTCCGACTGCCAGTCGAACGACCCCACCAAGTGCGAGATCTTCATCGTCGAGGGCGACTCCGCCGGCGGCTCCGCCAAGTCCGGCCGCAACCCCGAGTACCAGGCGATCCTCCCGATCCGCGGCAAGATCCTCAACGTCGAGAAGGCGCGCATCGACCGCATCCTGCAGAACCAGGAGATCCAGGCGATGATCTCCGCGTTCGGCACGGGCGTGCACGAGGACTTCGACATCGAGAAGCTCCGCTACCACAAGATCATCCTGATGGCGGACGCCGACGTCGACGGCCAGCACATCAACACCCTGCTGCTGACGTTCCTGTTCCGCTTCATGCGGCCGCTGGTCGAGGCCGGGCACGTGTTCCTCTCCCGTCCCCCGCTCTACAAGATCAAGTGGGGCAAGGACGACTTCGAGTACGCGTACTCCGACCGCGAGCGCGACGCGCTGATCGAGATGGGCCGCCAGGCCGGCAAGCGCGTCCGCGAGGACTCCGTCCAGCGCTTCAAGGGCCTCGGCGAGATGAACGCCGAGGAGCTGCGCGTGACGACCATGGACCAGGAGCACCGCGTCCTCGGCCAGGTCACCCTCGACGACGCGGCCCAGGCCGACGACCTGTTCTCGGTCCTGATGGGCGAGGACGTCGAGGCCCGCCGCCAGTTCATCCAGCGCAACGCCAAGGACGTCCGCTTCCTCGACATCTGAGTCGGTCTCAGCTGACCGCACCAGGAAGGACCTTCACCAGCAATGACCGACGAGAACACTCCCGTCACCCCGGAAGAGGGCGGCGACGTCGCGATGCGTGTCGAGCCCGTCGGGCTCGAGACGGAGATGCAGCGCTCGTACCTCGACTACGCGATGTCCGTCATCGTCTCGCGTGCGCTGCCGGACGTCCGGGACGGCCTCAAGCCCGTCCACCGCCGCGTGCTGTACGCCATGTACGACGGCGGCTACCGCCCCGAGCGGGGCTTCTACAAGTGCGCCCGCGTCGTCGGCGACGTCATGGGCAACTACCACCCGCACGGCGACTCCTCGATCTACGACGCCCTGGTCCGCCTCGCGCAGCCGTGGGCGATGCGGATGCCGCTGGTGGACTCCAACGGCAACTTCGGCTCGCCGGGCAACGACCCGGCGGCGGCCATGCGCTACACCGAGTGCAAGATGGCGCCGCTGTCGATGGAGATGGTCCGCGACATCGACGAGGAGACCGTCGACTTCAAGGACAACTACGACGGCCGCTCCCAGGAGCCGACCGTCCTGCCGGCCCGCTTCCCGAACCTGCTGATCAACGGCTCGGCCGGGATCGCGGTCGGCATGGCGACCAACATCCCGCCGCACAACCTGCGCGAGGTCGCGGCCGGCGCCCAGTGGTACCTGGAGAACCCGGAGGCCTCGCACGAGGAGCTGCTGGACGCGCTGATCGAGCGCATCAAGGGCCCCGACTTCCCGACCGGCGCCCTGGTGGTCGGCCGCAAGGGCATCGAGGAGGCGTACCGGACCGGCCGCGGCTCGATCACCATGCGCGCCGTGGTCGAGGTCGAGGAGATCCAGAACCGCCAGTGCCTGGTGGTCACGGAGCTGCCCTACCAGGTCAACCCGGACAACCTCGCGCAGAAGATCGCCGACCTGGTGAAGGACGGCAAGGTCGGCGGCATCGCCGACGTCCGCGACGAGACCTCCTCCCGCACCGGCCAGCGCCTGGTCATCGTGCTGAAGCGGGACGCGGTCGCCAAGGTCGTGCTGAACAACCTCTACAAGCACACCGACCTGCAGACCAACTTCGGCGCCAACATGCTGGCGCTGGTCGACGGCGTGCCGCGCACGCTCTCCCTGGACGCGTTCATCCGTCACTGGGTGGCGCACCAGATCGAGGTCATCGTCCGCCGTACGCGCTTCAGGCTGCGCAAGGCCGAGGAGCGGGCGCACATCCTGCGCGGCCTGCTGAAGGCCCTGGACGCCATCGACGAGGTCATCGCGCTGATCCGGCGCAGCGACACCGTCGAGATCGCGCGCGGGGGCCTGAAGGACCTCCTGGAGATCGACGACATCCAGGCCAACGCGATCCTGGAGATGCAGCTCCGCCGGCTCGCGGCCCTGGAGCGCCAGAAGATCGTGCAGGAGCACGACGAACTCCAGGAGAGGATCGACGAGTACCACGCGATCCTCGCCTCCCCGGTCCGCCAGCGCGGCATCGTCAGCGAGGAACTGGCCGCGCTCGTCGAGAAGTACGGCGACGACCGCAAGACCAAGCTGATCCCCTACGAGGGCGACATGTCCATCGAGGACCTGATCGCCGAGGAGGACATCGTCGTCACGGTCACCCGCGGCGGCTACATCAAGCGCACCAAGACCGAGGACTACCGGGCCCAGAAGCGCGGCGGCAAGGGCGTGCGCGGCACGAAGCTGAAGGAAGACGACATCGTCGACCACTTCTTCGTCTCCACCACGCACCACTGGCTGCTGTTCTTCACCAACAAGGGCCGGGTCTACCGCGCCAAGGCCTACGAGCTGCCCGAGGCGGGCCGGGACGCGCGCGGCCAGCACGTGGCGAACCTGCTCGCCTTCCAGCCGGACGAGACGATCGCGCAGATCCGGGCGATCCGCGACTACGAGGCGATGCCGTACCTGGTGCTGGCCACCAAGTCCGGCCTGGTGAAGAAGACCCCGCTCAAGGACTACGACTCCCCGCGCTCGGGCGGCGTCATCGCCATCAACCTGCGCGAGCAGGAGGACGGCACCGACGACGAACTGATCGGGGCCGAACTCGTCTCGGCCGAGGACGACCTGCTGCTGATCAGCAAGAAGGCACAGTCGATCAGGTTCACCGCGACGGATGACGCGCTGCGTCCCATGGGCCGTGCGACCTCGGGCGTCAAGGGCATGAGTTTCCGCGAAGGGGACGAGCTGCTCTCGATGAATGTCGTCCGACCCGGTACGTTCGTGTTCACTGCCACGGACGGCGGGTACGCCAAGCGGACCGCCGTCGACGAGTACCGCGTCCAGGGGCGCGGCGGTCTCGGCATCAAGGCCGCCAAGATCGTCGAGGACCGCGGATCCCTCGTCGGCGCGCTGGTGGTCGAGGAGACCGACGAGATCCTCGCCATCACGCTGTCGGGCGGTGTGATTCGTACGCGAGTCAATGAGATCAGGGAGACGGGCCGTGACACCATGGGCGTCCAACTGATCAATCTGGGCAAGCGCGATGCCGTGGTCGGCATCGCCCGTAACGCCGAGGCGGGGCGCGAGGCGGAGGAAGTCGACGGCGACGTGGCCGTGGACGAATCCGGCGCGGGGGCCGCGACCACCGGGACGGACGAGGGTGAGGCGCCCTCGTCCGAGTAGCACGAGGAGTGAATCACGTGAGCGGAGCCACGGGCGCCGGATCGGCCGGTACCAGTACGGAAACGGACGGCGGTGGCCGTGGCTCCGCCGCGCGGGCGACCGATCCGCACACGACCAATCTCAAAGCGATCAAGGCGCCCGCCCAGGACGCGTCCTCGGCCGGCACCCAGGGATCCCAGGGGGGAACGGTGACCGACACCCGAGGCCAGCGGCAGGCCGCGCCGCACCAGGGCGCCGCCGCCCAGACGGCCTCACCGCTGCCGGGGGAACGGCAGCCGCAGCAGCAGGCGGGGCCGTACCACCCGCCGCAGGCCTACCCGACGCAGGACGACGGCCCGGCGGGCCCGGCCGACGGCGTGCGGCGGCCGCGCACGGGGGCGCGCACCACGCCGCGCGTGCGCAAGGCGCGTCTGCGCGTGGCGAAGGCCGACCCGTGGTCGGTGATGAAGGTGAGCTTCCTGCTCTCCATCGCGCTCGGCATCTGCACGATCGTCGCCTCCGCCGTGCTGTGGATGGTCATGGACGCCATGGGCGTGTTCTCGTCGGTCGGCGGCACGATCTCCGAGGCGACCGGTTCCAACGAGTCGAACGGCTTCGACCTCCAGTCGTTCCTGTCGCTGCCCAACGTCCTGATGTTCACGGCGATCATCGCGGTCATCGACGTCGTCCTGGCGACGGCGCTCGCGACGCTCGGCGCCTTCATCTACAACCTCTCCGCGGGTTTCGTGGGCGGTGTCGAGCTCACGCTGGCCGAGGACGAGTGAGCGGCGAGGATCACGTTTCCGGCCTCCGCCGACGGCCCCCGGAGAACCGATTTTGGGACTGCCCCGGTCGTGCGCTAATCTTCAGGAGTCAGCGCGCGGGACACACCCCCGCACAGCGCGGCGGGGCTATAGCTCAGTTGGTTAGAGCGCATCCCTGATAAGGATGAGGCCACAGGTTCAAATCCTGTTAGCCCCACCAGCGTGAAGACCCCCAGTTGATATCGGCTGGGGGTCTTTGACATCCATGGCTGACATCAGCCGATGAGTGGATCTTCCAGAAGCTCGGCGAGCATGCCGACCGCTTCCCGCTCACTCTCGCCGACTACGTGCGTGTAGACGTCCATGGTCATGCTGATCTGGCTGTGCCGGAGGATCGCCTGGGCGACCTTGGGATGAACCTTCAGGAAGGCGAGCAGGGTCCCGCAGGTGTGCCGGGCGAGGCGGACTGTGATTCGGCGCACACCGGCCCGTTTGACGAGCCGATCGAAGGTGCGGGAGAAGCCCACCGGGTCGATCATGCCGCCGTGCTCGGAGGAGAAGACCAGGTCGTGGCCCGGTTCCTGCGCCCAGTGCTCACCGGCGATCTTCCGTTCCAGCTCCTGGAGCTCCCGGCGCTCCTCCAGGACGCGAGCGCAGAACTCTGGGAGCGGGAGCACGGCCTGTGAGGACTCCGTCTTGAGGTCCTTGAGGACCAGGCCCACGCCCTTGACCCGCTGTACCTGCTTGACCGGGGTGAAGTGGCCGGCCTCGAAGTCGATGTCCTGCCAGCGCAGCCCGAGCACCTCGCTGCGGCGGAGGCCGAGGACCAGGACGAGGACGCAGGCCGCGTAGAGACGGTGGGCACGGGCCGATCGGAGGAACGCGATTGCTTCCCGTGCGTTCCACGCCGTGCCCCTGTCCTTGTTCACCTTGGGCATGTCGACCAGGAGGGCGACGTTGCGCGTCACCAGCTCCTCGCGCATGGCCCGGTTGAGCGCGTTACGGAGGACGCGCAGGACCTCGAAGCGGGCGGAGGCACCGACCTTCTCCCGTGCCAGCGTGGCCATGAAGGCGCGAATCTGTGCCGGGGTGAGCTTGACCAGCGACTTCTTCCCGAGGTGAGGCACCAGGTAGAGCCTCACCTTGGACTCGTACTTGACGTACGTGTTGTGCTCGCGCTCCGGCTTGACGATGTGCTCCAGCCAGTAGGCCAGCCACTCGCCGAGTGTCCAGGACCGGGACGGCACCGGGATGCCGTTGCGCTCCTGGTCCTGGAGCTTGCCGAGCTTCTCGTTGGCCTCGTCCCACGTCCGGCCGTACACGTACTTGCGCACCCGGTTGCCGTCCGTGTCGGTCACGTAGGCGGCGCCCTGGTACCGGCCATCGGACCGCTTCGTGATCGTGCCGCCGCCATTGGGCCGACGCTTCGCCATCAGGCAGCCTCCCCGATCTGACCCGCGATGAAGTCGCGGACCGCGTGATCCGGGATGCGGCGGCATCCGTCGACCTTGATGGACACAAGGCGATGGGTGCGGATCAGGTCGTAGACCTTGGTCCGGCCCACCTTCAGCCGCGCCATGACCTCGGACACGGTCAACAGCTCTGGGGCAGCGGTGGTCATGTAGCGGCTCCTTCCAGGTCGAGCAGGGCAGGTAGTTCCTCGCGGGCGGTCTCGCGGTTGAACTGGATGTCGCGGCGGATGTTGGCGGCGAGCCAGGATTCGCCGGGGGTGTGGCCGTGGCCGGCGTAGGTCCAGTGAGCGAGGGTGAGCGTGGTTGCTTCCTCGTCGTCGGGGTCGGGCAGGCCGAGGGCGGTGCGTTGCTGGGCGGCGCGGTAGTCGGCGCGGGTCTGGCGCAGGGCGCCGAGGGTGGTGGAGTAGTGGCGGGACTTGGTGGAGAAGTGGCCGCGGAAGCCGAGCATGTGCGCCCAGTCGCGCAGCTTGCGGTCCGGGTAGAGCGGGTGGAGGTCGAGGCAGGCGGCGATGAGCCGGGCCGGGTGGTCGGGGACGTCGAGCAGGACCAGGGCTTCCTCGTTGCCGATACGGCGATCCACGGTGCCGGTGGTCTCGGCCGCTTTGGTGGCGTACTTGGCGACGTAGGAGGCGACCGCCTGCTCGGTGATCTCCTCGCCGTCGCCGAAGGCGCAGATCGGTCGTACGTCGAGCTGGGTGCCCCACCGCAGGGTCCGGGCCGGCTGGTCCCCGGCCGGGGGCACGTCGACCTCCACGCGGACGGCGGCGGCCCGGATCGCGTCGGTGAGCAGGTCGAGGGTGGCCCACGCCGGGGGCGGGTCGTCGGGGCCGGCCGGGCCGTCGAAGCGGATCACGGCATGGAAGTGCACGGCCCCGCGCTTTTGGTACTCGGCGACCTTCCCGAACGACACCCGCGACTGCTCGCGTGCGGCCTTCTGGGTGAGTCCGGCCCGCTTGGCGATCTCGCGGCGCAGGTAGATCGTGAAGTAGCGCCACAGCTCGGAGGCGTGGTTGTTCCACAGCACCGCGCCCGCGTAGTCGTAGGCGTCGGGGTCGAGCGGTGTGCCCAGCTCGGGAGCGTCCTCGCCGTGGCGGGTGCCGCAGCGGCAGGGCCGGTTGCCGGGCCGGTTGTGGACCGGGCCGAAGGACGGCGCGGTGAGCGTGGCGAACACGCGCGGATGGTCGCGGATGGTCTCGGGGGTGCCCTTGGCGGGGTCGCCGACGAGGCCGGCGCGGATGAGGTGGTAGGTGTCGCCCGCGTACGTCCAGGCGCAGGCCGGGCAGCGGGAGGCACGGCGGTTGCCGCAGGCGACGCGCAGGACCCCGCCGGGCTCGGTGTCGGTGGAGTAGGAGTGCAGCACCTGCCCCGTGGCGGCGTCGCGGGTGACGGTCGAGCCGGTCAGGCGGATGGGGTCGGTGCAGCCGCCCGTACGCTTGATCTGTTCCTGGATGCGGTCGAAGCCGGGAGACCCGGCCAGCCTCAGCACGTCGGCGAGGGTGGCCGGGTCCAGGCCCGCCATGGCGGCGGTGCCGGTCACTTGATCACCGCCCCCAGCGGGCGCACACGGCGGGCGGTGCCGGTGCCCTTGCAGGTCGGGCAGGTGACGCGGAGAGTGGCGCGAGAGCCGTCCGGGCGGCGGACTCCGGTGGTGATCGCGGCGGTGGCGAAGCCGTCGCAGTCATGGCAGACGCGCGTGTTCTGGGCGTGCTGGGGCATGATGAGGCTTCCCTTTCGGGTCCGTTGGATCTGGATGGGTGGAGCCGTCCGGGGCGGCGGAAGTTTGGCGACCGAGGCCGCCCCGGAGGGCGTTACTTGCTGCGGCGCTTCTTGTGCTTGGCAGCGCGGTTGATCGTGTAGGTGAGCCCGCTGGTGGCCGACAGGACCGCGACGGCGGCACCGGCCACGACCTGGGCGACGAAGGCGATGACCAGCAGCACCGCAATGGACCCGGTGACGACGACGAGCGTCAACACGATCGGCCCGGTATAGGAGCGGGGAGCTTCCTGGACGATCACGACACGTCGCACGTCGGTGCCGGGCGGGAGCCGCCGGTAGACGTCGGCGGGGATGTGACCGGCGCGAAGCTGGTCCTCGGGGAGCTGCATGGTCGGCCACCTCCTCTCAGGGGTTGCAGCGGTGGGTGCGGGCGGCGAGTTCGGCCGCCGAGCGGTCGCGGTGCTCGGTGGAGAAGCCGCACTCAGGGGCGGTGCAGGCGGCGGTGTGCCGGGTCTGGCCACGGCCGTTGTTGAACGTGCCGACCTGCACGGGGCCGATGCGGATCACGTCGTAGAAGCGGTTGGGGCGCACCTGGTCACCTCCTTTCAGGCGAGTTGGGCGACGATCGCGCCGGCGAGGTCTTCCGGGACGCCGAGGCGAGCACGCAGGGTGGCGGTGTCGATGTCGGTCCCGGTGCGGGTGCGGTGCTCGGTGGCGACCTTGCGTGCGTGGTCGACCAGAGCCGGGGGCACCACTGGCACCGGGGCCGGGGCTTCCGGCAGGGCCGGAACAGGTTCGGCTGGGGCGATCTCCGGCCCCTCGTCCGCATCCTCGGGGCGGTCGACGACCGGCGCGGGATCGGCAGCAGCCGCGGGTGCTGGTGCGGGTTCGGTGGGTTGGTGGACAAGCAGGGTGCCGCCGAGGAAGGCCAGCGCGGGCCAGCCCGCGACGAGGATGCGCAACCAGGCGGGAACATGGTCGAGGTCAAGGAGTCCGGCGGTCGCGACGTTCGCGCCGAGGGAGGCGACCAGGGCGATGACGAACCACGTCCAGGCCGAGCGGTCCCGTCGGGCGCCGCGCAGTCGACGCCAGGCCGCCACCAACAGCAGGTCTACGGAGACCGGGTAGGCCCACGCCTTCCAGCCGGATTGTCCGGCCGCTTCGGCGAGGTCGTGCAGGTGGGCGAAGGACAGGGCACCGGCGATCACGGCCTGAATGAGCACGGCATCGATGCGGATCGAGCGGAACACGTCCTCACCTCCCCTCAGTGGTCAGGACTGCGGGACGGACGGCGGTGTGGTCGGCACCGGCGGGACCGCCACGGGCGGGCGGAACGAGGCCAGGAACGGCAGCTCCGGGGTCAGGTGGGCGTACTCCCGGCAGACGGCCGCCGCTTGCGCCGGCGTGGTCTCCGGGGTGCGGATACGCGACCAGCCACCGGAGGTGTCACCGGCCACCGCGACACCGGGACGGTCCACCCGGATCGAGGTCGCGGACACGACCGCCTCGGGGGCGATGTCGCCCAGGCCCATCTCTGCGGTCTGCTTGTCGTTGACGCGGTGCACCACACGGCCGGTGAGCTGAGCCCGCAGCGCGGTCGCACCGCGGCCGAGGTCGGAGCCGAAGCGTTGCCCGCACACCTCCAGGTAGATCCCGACCGCGCGGGCCATCTGCCCCAGCCGCACGAGCTGCATGACCGTCCGATCCCGAGCCGCCTCGTCCTTCTTGGAGGTGACGAAGAACAGCTCCGCCACCTCATCGACCAGGACGACCAGCGGCACCGGCCGCAGCTTCTCGGGCAGGTCCCACAGGTCGGAGACCCCGTGCAGGGCCAGGAGATCGAACCGTTCGCTCATCTCCAGCACCAGCGCGTCTATCAGGCGGCCGGCCATCTCCGGATCGGTGGCCAGCGCCGACAGGCGCGGCAGGTACCGGCTGTGCTCGACACCGCGCTTGCAGTCGATCCCGACCAGGCCGACCGGAAGCTTCGCCAGGCCCATCACCAGGTTGCGCTGGTACATGGACTTCCCCGACGAGTTCGCCCCCAGGGTCAGGGCGTGCGGCATCCTGCGGTAGTCCCGCTCGAAGACCGTGCCGTCCTCCCGCAGCGCCACCGGCACCACCAGGTCACGCGGCCGGGCCTTGCGCGGCAGACGCACCCGGCGCAGCACGTCGTAGCCCGTCATCCGCAGCTCGACACAGCCCGGCTTGGTCTCCGCCACGGTCACCGACTGCACCCCGAAGGCGTGCCGCAGCCGCTCCGAGGACACCGCCACGTCGACCGGCTCCAGACCGGCCGGCAGCCGCAACGTCACCCGCAGTCCCGTCGAGGTCGGGCGGATGCGGCGGACCTTTGGCGCGACGGGCCGGACCTCACGCCGGGCCAGGTTGCGGGTCATGAACGCCCGCAGCCCCGTCGGCTGCACCGTCAGCCCGCACACCTCCATCGTGGACCGGTACGACCAGGCGAACCGGCCCCACGTCAGCGGCAGACCCACCGTCGACCAGTACACCCGCGGAGCCCGAGCCCTGGCGTAGCCGACACCGCCGGCCCCCGCCAACGCCCCCGTGGCCTCCAGCCATAACGTCCAGTCGCTCATGGTCAGGCCGCCGGGGTGATCGCGACCGCGCGGAACGAGATCCCGTGCCGCTTCTGGCCGTTGAACTCGTTCTCCCAGTCCCGCGCCTTCAGCCCGATGACCTTCACCGGCATACCCGGCTGGAGGCCCTCGGGGTATCCCGTCTCCGGGATGGTCACCTGGTAGAGGTTCCCCTCCCCTTCGTCCGAGACCAGAAGGCCCACCGTTGACAGCGGAGCCCCGGTCTCCCGGTCCATCGCCCGCTCACCGGTCTTCGCGTTCGCCAGCTTCGGCACCGGCGCGGTCGCCACGAACACCACAGCGGTCGACGTGTCGATCTTGAAGGACGGCATCAGTTCTCCCAGCGTTGAAGACGAGGCAGCCCAACCGGACTGCATGACGCTCGCTGTCCTAGGACTGCGAGTCGCTGAGAGAGATAGTGCATTGCAGTCCTAGGACTGTCAACAGTCCTAGGACTATGTTTCACTAGACCTCGTCGAGAGGGGTTCGAGATGGCGCCCAAGTGGCGGGAGCTGGCGGACAAGCTGGCCGAGCAGATCAGAAGGGGTGACTACGCCCCGGGCCAGCAGCTTCCGCACATCAGGACGCTTGTCGAGGCGGGCGAAGGCTCCAAGGCCACCGTGCACGCGGCCTACAAGGCCCTGGAAGCCGAGGGCCTGGTCACCTCATCGCGCGGCCACGGCACGGTCGTGCGCCAGCAAGTCCCTCTCAAGCGCTTGGGCATCGCCCGCTACGACAAGGCCAAGTGGCGAGACGGCGACGA
This sequence comes from Streptomyces sp. NPDC034670, assembly GCF_055574875.1. Classification (NCBI taxonomy): domain Bacteria; kingdom Bacillati; phylum Actinomycetota; class Actinomycetes; order Kitasatosporales; family Streptomycetaceae; genus Streptomyces; species Streptomyces sp. NPDC034670. Next base: position 8,118 of record NZ_JBVITR010000025.1, on the reverse strand, counting down.
GGTCGCGTTCATCGCTGACCGCGTGGCATCGGGCCGCAGCTACCGCCGGAACGAGCAGACCCAGACGGTGAGCCGCGTCGTGGCGCCGCCGGAGGTCGCAGCCGCACACGGGCTGCCGGAAGGCGCGGAGGTCTACGCACGCGCCCGCCTGGTCAAGGAAGGCGACCAACCCACGCACACGCTGACCAGCTACTACCGGCCCGAGCACGTGGAAGGGACGCGACTGGTCGACCCCACTCCGGGTCCCGCCGGCCGAGGCGGCGGATTCCGCGTGCTCTACGACGCGGGATACGAGATCGACCACATGAAGGAGCAGCTGTTCGCTCGCGCTGCCACACCGGACGAGGCGAAGCAGCTCCAATTGCCGCCGGGCGAACCGGTGGTCGAACTGCACCGGACGACGTACACGGCGGACGGCACCGTCGTGGAGTTCGCCATCGGGGTACACGCGGCATCACGCTTCGCGTGGGAGTACGACTTCAAGGTGCCCGACTCGGCGAGGGACGGAGAAGAACAGCAGTGATCTCGACGCAGGATTGGGCAGACGCCCGGCGCGTATGGGACTACCACCAGATGGGCCATGTCCCCCGGCCGTGCTCAGTGGCCATCGGACTCGGCAGTCACGATCTCGGGGTGGCCGACACCGCCGTGGACCTGTACAAGCGCGGCCTGGCCCCTCTACTCGTGTTCACCGGAGCCACCAGCCCGACTACGCGGAAGCGTATGCCCCGCGGCGAAGCCGTCCACTACCGCGAGCGGGCATTGGAGCTGGGGGTTCCCAGCACGGCCATCCTGGTGGAGCCGCACGCCCGGAACACCGGGGAGAACATCCGCTTCTCCCGCAAGCTGTTGGAGGGGAGGGGGGAGGAGGTCTCCTCCGTACTGCTGATCAGCAAGCCGTACGAGGAGCGGCGCGCGTACGCCACGGCACGCAAGCTCTGGCCCGAGGTCGATGTCGTCAGCGCTTCCACGCCCATGACCTTCGACGAGTACGTCGACTCCATCGGTGACGCCCGTTTGGTGATCGACATGCTGGTCGGCGCCCTGCAACGGCTGATGATCTACCCGGATCAGGGATTCATGATCCGCCAGCCAGTACCCGCCGACGTGGCCGAGGCGTACGAGCGCCTGTGCCAAGCCGGGTACACGAGCCGACTTACAACCGCCGCGACATCTTCGACCTGACCAGCGAAACGAGAGCTGTTACAGGTTTCTCTACCTCATCAAGCCCCGGCTGCGCTCCGCTCCGCCGGGCGCGCTTCCCGGCTCCGCTCCGGGCGCCGCTCCTGCCTTCGGCCCGCTCCGCCCGCGCTGCGCCGACGCGCGCCACAGGTGGACAGGGCCGAAGGCCATGAGGCGATCACCGCACAGAGCGGCCCGCGGTCAAGGCAATGCCTCCGGCGGGGGATCGGCCGGCACCGGGATGGAGGGGGCGCCGTTCCCGACCGCGGGCCCGTAGTGGCGAGCGTGGTGGGCTCCCATCCCGTCCGCCGCCGACCCAGGCAGAGCCGAGCAGACGCGGCCCCTGGCGTCCAGGTCGTTCGTACAGTGGCGCGCTCCACCTGGACGCCAGGAACCACGCCCGCTCCACGGTGTGTGGGTCGACGGCGGACGGGATGGGAGCTGGGGGTAGTGGGGGTTGCGGGAGTCTGTGCCGTGATCGCTTGGATTCCCGATTTGCCTCAAATACCCTGCGTGGGCTGCGACTTGAATGCTTGTAGCTCAGTGGATAGAGCGCAGCCAGGCCTCCGCTGTAGGTAGTGTGCGGAAATGACAAGAAGTGAGCGGCTCGCGGAGCAGCTGGACTGGCACTGGCGCACGAACCTGCGGCCACGGCTGGACGGTCTTACCGATGAGGAGTACTTCTGGGAGCCGGTGCGCGGCTGCTGGAGCGTCCGCCCGCGTGGCACGTCGGCCGCACCCATGTCGGAGGGTTCGGGGGAGTGGACGATGGACTTTGCGTCCCCTGGCCCGGTGCCGGCGCCGGTGACCACGATTGCCTGGCGGCTGGCGCACATCATTGTCTCGTGCCTGGGCTATCGGGTCGGATGGTACTTCGGCGGCCAGGACGTCGACTCCCAGACGTTCGCCTACGCGGGGACCGCTGACGAGGCGCTGAAGCAGCTCGATGAGATGTACGGGAGATGGAACGAGGGGGTCCGCTCGCTCTCGGACGCTGACCTGGAGAATCCACCCCCGGTAGGTCCCGAGCGGTTTCCCATGGAGAACAGGGTCCTGCACGTCAACAGGGAGCTGATCCATCACGGCGCTGAGATTTCCCTGCTGCGCGACCTCTGCCGCTGGCAGGACGGAGCCGTTCCGCACCGAATGTGACCTTTCGGTAACCGGCGATCGAGCTTCGGGAGCCATGTGGACTCCGTGACGCTCCGTGCCTGCGAGCTTGATCAGAGCGTCAAGCGGCGACTGATGTCTGACATCAATGGCTGACACCAACAGCGGCGAACGCCTGCGGATCAGTGCGGACCTTAACGGCCGGTCGAAGGGCATGGAGCGGCTTCAATGCAGGTCCGGGAGCCCCAAAGGATCGACCTGATAAGGATGAGGCCACAGGTTCAAATCCTGTTAGCCCCACCAGCGTGAAGAACCCCCGGTCTCAACGGCTGGGGGTTCTTGGCGTTCATGGCCGGCACCAGCCGGTGAGCGGATCCTCCAGAAGCGCGGCGGCCGTGCGCGGTCCGCTTCCCGCCCCCTCTCCCCGGCCGTGTGCGCGCAGGCGCCCGTGGGCGTGCCGATCCGGCCGTGCCGGGGGACCGTCGGTGCGGTCCGGGGACGCGGAACCGGCCGGACGGGTCCGTGGTCCCGGTGGGCCGCGGGCAGGCGAAAGGCCCGGCTGCTCCATCGAGCTGCCGGGCCTGTTGCGTGCCGTCTGCCGTACGCAAGTTCGCCGGGACTTCCGGGGGCGGGGGACGGAACGGGAGGGGACGGACCCCTGGGGTCAGCGTGATCCCGGTGGGGCGTCGGGGCGGGAGTCCGCCGGAAGCGTCGTGGCCTCGGAGCAGTCCGCGGTGGCCGGGTCCCCGGCCGCAGGCGTGTCCGCGGCCGGGCGGTGGCGGCAGCTGGGAGACTTGCCGTGGGCCTCGGCGTGGATGCGTTGCTTCATCGTGGGAGGCAGGGCTGTGAGGAGGGACCAGACGAACGGCGCCGGTTCCGGCGCGGTCGCGTTCGGGGCGCTCTCGCTGTTGCGCGCCGGCTCGGTCTGCGGTACGGCCGCGGAAGCGATCGTGGTGATCAGTCCGAGCGCCGTGCACAGCGCGACGAAGGCGGTGACGAGGGCGGTCCACAGCTTCATGACCTTGTTCCTGGCCATGATTCCTCACTTTCGGGTTGGGCGATTTGCGTACTTTGCTCATCATGTGTATGGGGGGAGCGAAGTGGTGGACCGACGCCCGTGGCGCGTGGATGTCCGCATGAATGCCACTCGGATGGGCGCAAGTGAGGAGAAAAGAAGAGGAGGCGGGAGGGAAGCGGAGGAAGTGACCGCCCGTGAGGGTGCGGTCACCCTCCGGTCGGGACGGTGCGGCCGCCTCTATTGGGCTGTGCCGGAAGGCAGTTGACAGGCCGACTCAGGTCACCGATCGGTATCGGCCGGTGTGTATAGTCGGGCGCCAGAGGTCCCCTACGTCAAGGAAAGACGAGGTCGCGCGGTGAAGAAGCTTCTCCTGGTCGCACTGGCCGCCATCGGCGGGCTCCTCGTGTACCGCCAGATCCAGGCGGATCGCGCCGAGCAGGATCTGTGGACGGAGGCGACTGACTCCGTGCCCACGGGTTCGTGAGTACCGACATCCGACGCTGAAGAAGACCCCGGCCGTTCTCGCGGCCGGGGTCTTGTTCGAGGCGGACCTCGTCGAAGAGGCTCGTTCGGACCGCGCCCGGGGGCAGGATGGGCCGCGGTGCGACGTCCGGGTGACGACGAGGGGTGGCGCGTGAGGGATCGGCGGGGCGGGGCGCGGGCGGGCGCGGGCGCCGGGCGCGGCCGGACGACGGCCGCCGGGCGCCTGGGTGCGGTGACGCTCGCGTCCGCGGTGTTCATGGGGCTGGGAGGCGGGCTGCCGGGGCCGCAGGCCCTCGCCGCCGGAACCACCGGGGCCGCCGGTGCCTTCCGGTCCGCGTCCGGGGCGGCCGGCGACCCGTACGCCTTCGCCGAGGGCGCACAGAAGGTGGACGGGGCCGTGAGCACCGCGGACGCCGTACGGCTGGAGACCGGCCGTACCTATCGGAGCACCCTCCCGGTGCGCGGCAGGGCGCACTACCGCCTGGAACTCGACGCCACCTCGAACACGTACGTCTCCGCCACCGTCGTCCCCCCGGCCGGCCGCACCGCCTCCGTCGCCGACGGCGTCAGGGTGTCCCTGCAGGACGGTGACGGCCGCTCCTGCGACGTGGACACGGCGAGCTTCGGCGCCGCCCGCAGCCCCCACCCGGTCGCCGCGTGGGCCGTGCGGGAGATCTCCCCGAGGAAGTCCCTCTGCGAGGAGCCCGGCACGTACTACGCGACCGTGGAACGCACCGACCCGGACGGAGAGGACTCCTCCCCCGGCCCGTGGGAGCTGGAACTCACCACGGCGTCGGAGCCTCCCCTGGAGCGGTCCGGGGCGACGAGTGCGCCACCGGAGTGGAACTCCGCCCCGCCCCGGCCCGTCGCGGGGGAGCCCCGGCGGCGCCCGGGGGGCGCGGGATTCGCCCGGGCGGCCCCCCTCGGCGAGGGCGTCTGGCGGGACGACATCCGCCCCGGCCAGACCCTCTTCTACAAGGTCCCGGTCGACTGGGGCCGGCAGCTCCGCGTCACCGCCGAACTGGGCGGTGCGGACACGGGCGGCAAGGGGTACGTCGCCGCGGCCCTGGACCTGGACCTCTACAACCCCGCACGCGGTCACGTCGCGGACGTGGGCGTCGGCTACGACGGCAGCCAGAAGTCGAAGGCGCTCGCCCCCCTGCCCCCGGTCGCGCACGCCAATCGCCACGACGCCGGCGGCCGGGTCCGGGCGGTGCGGTTCGCCGGCTCGTACTACCTCGTCGCCCACCTGGCGGCGAAGGTGGCCGACCGCTTCGGGGACGGGCCCGTGCCGCTGACGCTGCGGGTGGGGCTGAGCGGTGCGGCGCAGGACGGGCCCGGCTACGCGGGGGAGGCCGTGCCCCGGGACGTCTTCACGGTCACGGAGGAGGACCGGGAGGCGGCGGCCGGGGACGCGGCGGGCGACGGCACCGCGATGAGGGCGCTCGCCGTGGGCGGCATCGGCGGTGGGAGCGCGCTGCTGGCGGGGCTCGGCGTGTGGACGCTGGTGGCCCGGCGAAGGACTGCTCCACGGGCGGGCGGCGGCCCGTAGGGAGTGGGGCGGCTCCGCAGGGGGCGGGGCGGTCCGCCGGCGGGGGCCGTTCAGATCTGGGTGAGGGCCCAGAAGCCCACGGCGTAGCAGGCCAGGGCCAGGAGCAGGAGCGGGACGGCGACCTTCGCCGGAGGGCCGGGACGGCGGCCGGGGCGCCGGTGGGACCGACGGTGGGACCGGTGGGCGGCTCCGGGCGGCGGCGTTCCCCCGTCGGCGGGCGGAACCCGCGGGCTCCGGGCGGTGTATTCGGCGGTGGAGGCGTCGGCGCCCCGGGGAGGTGCCGAGCCGGGATACGCGGTCGGCCGGGGCCGGGGGGAGCGCAGCGGATGAGTGGAATCGTCGGGGAAGCCGTGGCCGACGGCGTGGGCCGGTGGATGCGATGCGCCGTGCCGGTCCCGTTCCCGCGCCCCGGGGGTGTGCGCGGGAGGCGGTGGGGCGGACGCGGGGGAGGAGGTGACCGCGGTCCGGGGCGGCGGCAGGTGGAAGCTTCCGGTGTCCGACATGCCGGCCGGCCGGGACGGGGCGGACGGGGCCGCCCGGGCGCCGGAGGGGATGGCGGAGGAAGCGTCCGGCGGAGCCGCGGAGGCGGTGCTGCGGCGGGGATCGGCGGGGACGGCGCCCTCGCCCGTGCCCGGGTCCGTACCCGTGCCCCCGTCCCCGCCCGGGCCGGACGGCGTCGGGCCGGCGCCGGTCGCCGTGGCCGGCCCGGTGGCCACGGAACGGGGCGGATCGCCGGGAGCGGCCTCCGTGCCGGTTCGGGGGCCGGCACCGGGGGAGGCGCCTGTCCCGGCGGGCCCGGACACCACGCCCGGAGCCCTCTTCAGCGGGCCGTCCGCGGCGAACCCCGGGGGAAGCGGGCCGAGTTGGTCGAAGATCTCGATCAGCTCGTCGTCGGGGCCCGGCTCCGGCAGGAGTTCCGCGGCCGCGGCGAGCGCCTTGCGTGCTCCCGTGGCGGTGCGGAACCGCGCCTGGGGGTCCGGCTGCAGCAGCGTGGCCACGACCTGCCACAGCGGCTCGGGAATCCCCTGGGGAGCGCCCGGTGTCCCGTGGTCGGCGAAGTGCTGGACGAGCGCCTTGGCGTCCGGCCTGGCGCCCTCCAGCAGATACAGCGCGACCAGGCCCACGGCGAACAGATCGGCGGGGAAGTCCGGCTCGGAGCCCATCATCTGCTCCGGCGCCAGGTAGCCGGGCGTGCCCACCACCAGGTTGGTCTCGGTCAGCCGGGGCTCGCCCAGCCGCATCGCGATGCCGAAGTCGGACAGCCGTAACCGGGGCCTGCCCGTGCCGGTGGCCTCCAGGAGCACGTTGGCGGGCTTGATGTCACGGTGCACCACGTCCTCCGCGTGCACCGCGGCGAGACCGGACAGCAGCTGGTCGAGCAGGGTGCAGACGAAGACCGGCGGCAGGGGGCCGTAGTCGCCGACCAGGTGGACCAGCGAACCGCCGGCGACCAGGTCCATGGTGAACAGGACCTTGTCGTCGTCGGCGGCCCAGCTGGTGGGGGCGAGCACATGGGGGTGATCGATCCGCAGGGCCTGTTCGCGTACGAAGCGGAGCAGGGAGTGGGCGTCGCTCTGCAGCAGGATCTTGGCGGCCACATAACGGCGGCGGCGGTGGTCCCAGGTGCGCCAGACGGCACCGACACCCCCACGACCGATCGGGTCGACCAGCTCGTACCGGCCGGCGAAGACCTCACCCATGGCTGTGCGTCGCTCCTCCCCCTGCGATGGCCCCTCGCCTCCCCGTCTCCCCCTTCGACGAGCGGGACGACCCCCGCCCGGCACACGGCTTCCCGGCGACCGGACCCCGCGGCCGCCGGGCGGAGGCTCAGTTCTGGTGGGCCTGGTAGTGCGCGACCGCGTCGGAGGTGCGGCCGGCGCCGTAGACCCGGAGGAACTCTGCCAGCTCGGGGTGGGTGGGGGCGAGGGTGTCGGCGGCCTCGATGATGTCGCCGGCGGCCGCCACCGAACGCAGCAGGGACTGGATCTCGCGGACCACCCGCTTCACCGTGGGGGCGCCCGAACTGCTCGTCGTCTGCGTGGTGTTGCTGAGGACCGAGCCCCCCTGTGACTTCTTGATCTCCTCCATGCGCTCGGTCGCCTCGGCCGCGCTGACACTGCCGTCCGCGACCTGGCCCGCCAGGTCCTGCAGGAGCTGCACCCGCTGGACCACCGCGGGGTTTCCGATCTTCGCGCGCTGGCCGCTCATCAGCTGTGAGAGCATCGGTGCGGACAGCCCCAGGACCCCCGCGAGACGAGCCTGGTTGAGACCGAGATCGTCTATGAGCCTGCGGAAGAGCGCCCCCAAGGGCTCCCCGTACCAGTTCCGCTGCAGTTCCCGCGCTCTTGCGGTGGCTTCCTGCTGTGCGGCGTCCATTGCGTCTCCCCATCGCTTCCCCATGAACCGAGGTTCGCTGTAGCGAACCTCGTCGAGCATCTTACGGAGAGTGGTCGGTCACGGGGACCCCCAATCTTTTTGCGGAATCCCCGGGGAGACCCGGTACTCTGGTCACCGGCGCCCGCCGGGACCTGCTTCCTCCTGGTGGACGCTTCCCGTACGGGGCCTTAGCTCAGTTGGTAGAGCGCTGTCTTTGCATGGCAGATGTCAGGGGTTCGACTCCCCTAGGCTCCACCAACGGACCCCCCTCGCCTGCGGAAACGCAAGGGAGGGGACCGTTTCACGTGGAACAGCGGGGGGGGGGGGGGGGGGGGGGGGGGGGGCGTCCCCCCCCCCCCACCCCCCCCCCACCCCCCCCCACCCCCCCCCCCGCCCT
>NZ_JBVITR010000024.1:0-95322 GCF_055574875.1 Streptomyces sp. NPDC034670 | reverse complement strand
CCCCCCCCCCCCCCCCCCCCCCCCCCCCCCCCCCCCCCCCCCCCCCCCCCCCCCCCCCCCCCCCCCCCCCCCCCCCCCCCCCCCCCCGCGCCCGCGCCGTGCGCGGGCCTTGAACCAGTAGAGAGACTTTGAATCACGCTCATGCTGCTGGCCGTTGATGCTGCTCTTGTGCCTGGTGGCTGTTGGCTGGTGGTGTAGAACCCTGGGTATGGGGAGTGAACGGCGCGAGCGGATGAGGGTGCTTGGGGCGCGTCTTCGGGCTCTGCGTGCGGATGCTGGCCTGACGGGTGCTGCTCTGGCAGAGCGAGCCGGTGTAGGTCAGCCGACGGTCTCCAAGGTGGAGAACGGTCGTATGGTCCCGAGCCTTGATGTGCTGGACCGGTTGTCCCGGGCGCTCGGACTCGATGAGCCGGCCGCCGGTGAGGTCCGCGAGCTACTGGCCGCGGTTGAGGCTGCGGTGGAGACCGGTTCCGAACTCGAAGAGGGCGCCTCTGCGGGCTCAGTCGTGGATGAGGCAGTCCGCGGTGCTCAGCTGGTGCGCTCCTTTCAGTGCGTGGTCCTGCCGGCCATGCTCCAGAGTGCCGAGTACGCCCGGCAAGTCTTCCTGACATCACCACATCTGGACGCTGAGGCGGTCGGCCGGGCCGTTGCTGCGCGAGTGGAGCGACAGAGCCTGTTGTACGAGCCGGGACGCGAGTCGGTGTTCGTGCTGACAGAAGCTGTGTTGCGGACGTGGCCGGGGACGCCCTCGCTGATGCTCGCCCAGCTTGATCGACTGTTGGCCGTCGAGAGTCTGGACACGGTGCGGCTCGGCGTCATCCCGTGGCGTCGCCCGGTGCCGGTGCTGCCTCGTCACGGCTTCACGCTCTGCGATCGGCAAGCGGTCGTGGTGGAGGCGTTCCCGAGTGAACGGGTCTCGACCGAGGCGGATGAGCTCGCTCGGTACGAGGAGAGGTTCAGCCGGTTCGAAGACGCGGCCGTCTTCGGCGGTGAGGTGCGGGACCTGCTGATGCAAGTGATGGGGGAGTTCCGTGAGCTGGAGGCCACCCTCACTCGGTAGAGGAATAATTCCTCTGCATGCCTAGATTGGTGCCGTGGGTGGGAATACTCTGCTCCTCATGCTGTCTAGCCCTCTAGACGAGGAGTGTTGCCGTGCTCACCAAGTGGTGCCGTGCCTTCCCTGGCCTGCCTGAACAAGTCGCCGAAGCTCGTCACTTCGTAGCCGCCTTACTCCGGGAGTGGGGCTGCGTCGACGAGGGGGCCCTGGTCGTGGGAGAGCTGGCGGCCAACGCCGTACGCCACTCGCTGAGCGGCAAGGCCGGCGGCTGGTTCCTCGTGGTCGTCGGCTTCGGCACGGACTTCGTACGCATCGAGGTGATCGACCAGGGCAGCGACAGTACCCCGGCGATGCGGGACGCGACCGACCTGGAAGAGGGCGGCCGCGGGCTGATGCTGGTAGCGGCCTGCGCGAAGGACTGGGGTGCCAAAACTCTGCCGCAGGGTTCCTCGGTGTGGGCGGATCTGGTGTTGGAGGGAGCGTGAACGCCTCCAACCTGCTCCTCCTCGGCCGTCGCGCGGGCGGCGGGGAATGACTCCTCGCGGGGTGCCTCGGCGCCGGTCCGGCCTCCACGTGATTGGCGTCCGGTCGGGTCGGCCACTCTCGCCCGTTTCGTCTAGGGGCCTAGACTCTTGGGTGAGGCAAGGAGGTGAGCACATGTCGGACGAGTTGCAACGGATCATGGCGATCGATGATCCGTACCTGCTCCTGCGTGAGGTCACGACGCGATTGGCCGACGCACAGCAGGAGGTCACCGAACTCGCTCGACTGCGGCGCCGTGTGGTGCAGGACCTCCATGCGCAAGGGCTGTCGTACGCGCAGATCGCGGCGAAGGCTGGCCTCAGCCGCGGGCGCATTCACCAGATCCGCCACACCGGCCCGGCGCCCGAGGGCGCGTTCCTCGGGTCGGGCGCCGTCACGGTCGCGACCCCGCTGCGGCGGGACGACGAACGCGGACGCACGGTCGTTGCCGTGGACGACGTCAGTTCCGGCAAGCGTCTGGAGGACCTGGCGCGGTCGTACGGGCTCGCCGTCACCTCCGAACACGTACCGGTCAGCGGAGAGATCGACCTGAACCGTGACGGCCTGGTCGTCGTCTGCGGGCCGCGCATGTCACAGGACATGTGGAACACCTACGCCCAAGACCCCGTGCTGCACTGGGAGAAGGCGGAAGACGGCCCCTGGACGGTCGTGGACCGGCTCACCGGCACCGTGCACCGGTCGGGACAGGACAGCGATCCGGCCCGGCCGTACGACATCGGCTATCTCGGCCGGCTGCCGCGCCCGGACGGCAAGGGCTCGCTCCTGGCCATCGCCGGTATCCACACGCAAGGATCGCTCGGCGTCGTCCAGCTGCTCACCTCCGAACTCAACTCCCTATGGGGGCAGGTGGGAGATCACCGGTTCTCCACGCTGGTAGGGGCCGAGTACGACCCGGAGACCAGTGAGCCGCGGTCCGTCGAATTGGTCTGCCCGCTCTACCGTCACGACGAGGAGACGGCGGAGTGAGGTTCACCTTTGGTACCTCGCCGTCCACGCCGGACAGTGAGAACGAGGACTTCGCCGCTGCCGCCCCTGATGCTGCCGTGCTCCTCGACGGCGCCGACGTGGGGGGCGCGGAAACCGGGTGCGTGCACGGCGTCGCCTGGTTCTCCGGAACGTTGGGGACACTGCTGCTCCGCACCCTCGTCGCACGTCCGGCCTGGTCGCTGGCTGAGTGCCTGGCCGACTCCATCCGCATCACCCGCTCGCTCCACGAAGACGTCTGCGACCTGGAGTACCGGGCCAGTCCGACCAGTACGGTCGTTGCCGTCCGTGCTCGTGACGGAGTGCTCGAACACCTCGTGCTCGGTGACTCCTCACTGCTCCTCGCGAACCGGAATGGGAGCTCTTCCGTCATCACTGACCGGCGCCTGGACGAGGTCGGGGCGAGGCTTCGCGGGCCGCTCGACGAGCTGCCCACCGGTTCACCGGAACATGCCGCCGCGCTGGCCGAGTACCGGGACGCCCTGACGTCTCTCCGAAACCGGCCGGGTGGCTTCTGGATCGCCGGTTCCGATCCGCTCGCGGCCGAGCATGCGCTGACCGGCACGGTGCCGCTGGACTCCCTGGCCTCCGTGACGCTGCTGAGCGACGGCGCGACACGGCTGGTGGACCGCTTTGAACTGGCGTCGTGGGACGAGACCTTGGCTCTCCTCGACTCCGCTGGCCCGGACGAACTGATCCGCCAGACCCGTAAGGCGGAGGATGGCGACCCCGACGGCCGGCGCTGGCCGCGGGGCAAGGCGCACGATGACGCCACCGCCCTGCACTGGGCGCTTTCGTAGAGCGCCAATCACTCTGCCGACACGGCGCTCGTATACCCCCCTAGACAGTTGTCGGAGTGTCGCGTTACGGTAGCCGTCAACCCCCCTAGACAGTTGGGGTGGGTTCCTTCCTGTGCTGTCTAGGGGGGTATTCAGCAGCTCGGCGTCCGTGACGGACGCCCGATCAAGTGAGGTTCACAGCATGCGTGTCATCCCCGTGGACACCTCGTCCGCCACTCTGCTGGTCACGAAGCTGCCCGAGGTCAAGGTGAGGGACCGGCAGACCGGTGAGGTGGCCGTGGACCCGGTGACCAACGACCGGCTCATGGTCCTGGAGCTGGTGTTCATCGCCGAGGGCGGTTCGGACATGATCAAGGTCACCGTGCCCGAGAAGGGCATCGGCGAGGGCCTGGTCATGGGTGCGCCGGTCTTCCTGTCCGGGCTGGTGGCCCGGCCCTGGGAGAGCGAGTTCGGCGGCCGCACCCGGCACGGCATCGCCTACCGGGCGGACGCCGTCATGGTCGGCACTTCGGCTGCGCAGGGCTGAGCGTCATGACCGATGCCCTGTGGATTTTGGTGTTAGCCCTGCTGGCGGTGGCCGCGCTGGTCGCGGTGCGCCGTCGGCTGCCGGTCCTGTTCTGGTGGCTGGTCGGGTATCCGGCCGTGACGCTGCGGGTGCTTGCCACGTACCGGGCCACCATGGACGCCTGCGGACTGACGGTGCCCGCCTCGGCCATGCGCCGGGCCACCGCCCGGATGGTGGGGCGGCAGGCTGCCCCCGTACCGCCCCGCCGGTCGCTGCCGCTGCCGACCGGGTCCGGGCTCGTGATGCGGCTGCGCATGGCGGCCGGGCAGGCGCCCGAGGACTTCACCGCCTCGGCCGACCGGCTGCGGCACGCCTGGGGCGCGCACGCCGTGCACGTCCGGCCCACCAAGCCGGGGCGGCTGGAGCTGAGGTTGGTCGGCTGGGACGTCCTCGCCGACGTCCGGCCCGCTCGGCGGTGGCTGCGCACCGAACCGCTGTCCCTGCCGCTGGCGCTGCGCGAAGACGGGCACTGGCACGTCCGGGACTTCCGCACCGTGCCGCACGAACTCATCCTCGGCGCCACGCAGTCCGGCAAGTCCGTGTACCTGCGGAACCTGCTGTGCGGGCTGGCCCGGCGACCCGTCGCACTCGTCGGCATCGACTGCAAATGGGGCGTCGAACTGGCGCCGTTCGCGCCCCGGTTGTCGGCACTCGCCGACACGCCGGACCGTGCGAACGAACTCCTCGACGTCCTGGTGGAGGAGATGGAGGCACGGTTCCGCCTGATCGGCATGACGGGTGGGACCGGTCCGGATGCCGTGCTCGCCTCGGACGTCTGGGGCCTGCCGGAGAAGGCGCGGCCGGTGCCGGTCGTGGTCGTCGTCGACGAGGTCGCCGAACTCTTCCTCGCCGCGAGCAAGGACGACGAGAAGCGGCGGGACGCGATGGTCACCAAGCTCATCCGTCTCGCCCAGCTCGGCCGCGCGGCCGGCATCTACCTGGAGGTGTGCGGGCAGCGCTTCGGCGCCGAGCTGGGCAAGGGCGCCACCATGCTCCGCGCCCAGCTCACCGGGCGGGTCTGCCACCGCGTCAACGACGAGACGTCCGCCAACATGGCGCTCGGCGACATCGCGCCGGAGGCGGCGCTGGCCGCGACCTCCATTCCGGCCGAACGGCCCGGCGTCGCGGTCGTCGGTGACTCCTCTGGTGGCTGGTCCCGCGTCCGCTCGCCCCACCTCACCCTCGACGACGCGGCGGCCGTCTGCCGCGACACCTCCGGCCTGGTCCCGGAACTGACCCGCCTCGACGCCTTCCGGCCCGTCGTCGCCCCGGAGCCCGCCAAGATTCCCTCGGCCGCTCCTGTCGCACCCACCGCTCGCCCGACCACCGAGTAACCGCACTCCCCCTCCCACGGCCGGCGTGACCGCCTCGCGTCATGTCCCTCCCCCTCCCATGCCCGAAACCGGAAGGAGACCGAGTCGATGCGTGCCCACCTGGCCCGCGTGGACGCCGTGATCGTTCAGGCCGTCATCGCCGGTGCCCTGTCCTTCTCCCACCTGCACGACCTCGCCGCGGCGGCCGGACAGCACGGCTGGAAGGCGTGGGCCTACCCCGTGAGCGTCGACCTGCTCCTGGTCGCCGCCTGGCGCCGGATGCGCCAGCAGCAGCGGGCGGGACAGGCGGCCGGTGGCCCGCGGCTGTGGTTCCTGGTGGCCCTGGCCGCTTCCCTCGGCGCCAACGTCGCCACGGCCGGGCTCCTCGACCTGGACGACGTACCGGCCTGGCTCCGCGTGACGGTCGCGGGCTGGCCCGCCGTCGCCTTCTTCGGCGGCACGCTGCTGGCCCACGCCCCGCACGCCCTGGAAACACCGACGGCCCAGGCCTCCCCGGCGGCGGACGCCGAAACGGAGCCACACCCCGTTCCGTCTGCCGTCGACCGGCCCGACCGTGAGGCGCTGCCGGCGCCCTCCACCGACCCCGGCCCGGCTCCGGAGCCCGCTGCCGAACCGGTCGCCACTCCGGCCCCCGCGTCCGCTTCCGCCGTCGCCCTGCCGCCCGCCCTCGTCGACCGCGTCCGCGCCCTGGCCGAGGAACACCGCTCGGCCACCGGCCGCCCCGCCGACCCGGACGCCGTGCGCGCCCGGCTCGGCCTGCCCCCATCCATGACCGCATCCGTCGCCGCCCACCTCTGAGAGAGGAGCACCACTATGAATCGGCGCTTCCGCAACGTCCGCCGCATCGGCCCGGTCAACGTCGCCTCGTACGTCGATCGCGGCCGGAACCGTCACCTGGCCGCCTGCACCGCGCCCCGCTGCGACTTCTCCGCCGAGTACGACAGCCGCGCCGCTGCCGAACTGGCCGCCCGTACCCACCGCTGCCCGGCCTGACAGGAGACCACCGAAGTGGACGTTCCGCTCTGGCTCGCCCTGCTCGTCGTCGGCGTCCTCGGCGTCAAGCTCATCCGCCCGCCCTGGTGGCTCATCGCCGTGCTGCTCGTCGGCGGCTACCTCCTCGCCGACAGCCTGCTCGCCCCCGTCATCGACCCCGTCCTCAAGTGACCCGCGAAGGGAGAGGGTTCATGTTCCGACCGAAGGTCCCGACCATGCCGCAGCCCACCGGCCTGGTCGCCCCGCCCGCCGTCGTCGAACCGACCACCATCACGCCGGGCACCCCGGCTCCGCTGCCGGCCCCCGTCACCCCGGTCCCGGCCCGCCCGGCCGTCCGGCTCATGCCCGGCACCGCGCTCGCCCTGGTCGGCGGTGGCACCGCCGTGGTCCTGGTCGTCGGTGCCGTCCTGGTCTCCATGCTCCTGGCCGTCGCCCTCACCGCCACGTCCGTGGCCGTGTGCGCCGTCGTCGTCCGCTCCGTCCTCACCCGCCGCTGACCTCATCGCTCCGCCCGCCCGGTCTGCCCATGCTGTCTAGCCCACTCGACAGGCCGGGCGCTCGCACCGCACGTCCGCTCTCTTAAAGGAGGAACCCGCACATGCGTCCTGCGGCTGAGACCGCAGCCATCCGCCAGCTGGCAGCACTCGCCCGGCACGGCGACCTCAGCGCCTACGCCCACCAGATCCAGCGCCTCGGCGGCTGCGAGCGGCCCGTCCGGATGGAGGGCCACCGGCTCGACGTCCACGCCGCCACCGGGGAGATCGTCCGCGAGATCGCCGACCGCGACCTTCCGGCCGGACAGCTCCTCATCCGCTGCAACAACCGACGCGCCACCCGGTGCGCCTCCTGCGCCGAGATCTACCGCAAGGACACCTTCTACCTGGTCACCGCCGGACTGAGCGGCGGCAAGGGCATCGGCCCGTCCGTGGCCCAACACCCGCGCGTCTTCGCCACCTTCACCGCCCCGTCCTTCGGCCCCGTCCACAACCGCCCCGGTGGCGGCCGGTGCCGCTGCGGACGCCTCCACCCCAACGACGACCCCGCCCTCGGCACGCCCCTGGACCCGGACCGCTACGACTACCGCGCGGCCGTCCTGTGGAACTCACACGCCGGGATCTTGTGGGGTCGCTTCACCACCTACCTGCGCCAGCACCTCGCCTCCCGCGCGGGTCTCAGCCGCTCGGCGCTGCGCCACTGCCTCAAGGTCTCCTACGCCAAGGTCGCCGAGTACCAGCGGCGCGGCGCCGTCCACTTCCACGCCGTCATCCGCCTCGACGGCCCGGACGGCGCCGAGGACGCCCCGCCGGCCTGGGCCACGACCGCACTGCTCACCGACGCGATCCGCTCGGCGGCCCGGGAGGCCGAGGCACCCGGCCCGGTCCTCGACGGCCACGCGTACGCCTTCCGCTTCGGCGAACAGCTCGACATCCGCCCCATCCGCTCGGCCGACTTCGCGGGCACCTCGGAACTGTCCAGCCGCGCCGTGGCGGCCTACATCGCCAAGTACGCCACCAAGGGCGCCGAGACCGCGGGCACCCTCGACCGGCCCATCCGCAACCCGATCACGGACCTGATCGGCTCCGGCGTCACCGACCACGCCCGGCGCATGATCCTCACCTGCTGGCACCTCGGCGCGCTGCCTGAACTCGAAGACCTGCGCCTGCGCAAGTGGGCCCACATGCTCGGCTTCCGCGGCCACTTCTCCACCAAGTCCCGCGCCTACTCCGTCACCCTCGGCGCCCTCCGCCAGGAACGCGCCGACCACAACGAAGCACTGGCCCGCGAACGCGCGGCCGAGGCCGGCCACCCGCTGCCCGACCCGGACACCGTGCTCGTCCTCTCCCACTGGGTCTTCGCCGGAGTCGGCCTGACCGCTGCAGAACACCTCATCGCTCACGGCATTCCTTCGCCCGTAGCCCTGACAGACGACCACACGGAAGGAGAACCGGCGTGGACCACCGACGCGACGAATTGATGACCGTCCCGCAGATCCTCGAAGAGCTGGGGGGTGTGTCCCGCCGTACTTTCTACCGGTGGCGCGAGCTGGGGCAGGGCCCCGCTGCGTTCAAGCTGCCCAACGGGGAGCTCCGGGTGTGGCGGAATGACTTCACCGCCTGGTTGCGGCAGTTGGAGGCGGCGGCGTGAAGTCCCTCGACGTAAAGGTGTGGGGTGTTCGGAAGAGGAACACCAAGAAGTCGTCCTATGACGTCCGGTGGACTGTTGCCGGGAACGTGTTCTCCGAGCAGTTCCGCACTAAGGGGCTTGCGGACCACTACCGCTCCAAGTTGCTCCGCGCCGCTCATGCCGGTGAAGAGTTCGACACAGAGACAGGGCTGCCCGACTCGATGGTCGAAAAGGCAGCCTCGATGACCTGGTACGCCTTCGCTTTGAAGTACCTCGCCATGAAGTGGCCGCACGCGGCACCGAACACGCGCAACGGGATCAATGAGGCCCTGACCGCAGTGACGATGGCTCTTCTCGACGAGCGTCCGGGGCAACCGTCTGAGGAACTGATAAGGAGGGCACTTCGTAACTGGGCCTTCGTCCTTCCCGGACCGGACGAGCGCGAATTGCCGACCGAGATCGCGAACACCTTGCACTGGGTGGCCAAGGCATCGCGTCCGCTCTCGGACCTCGGTGACGCTGCGATCGGCAGGGCCGTCCTGGATTCGCTCAAGCTGAAGCTCGACGGGACGGCGGCAGCCGCGGAGACCGTCCGGCGTAAGCGGCGAACGCTCGTCAATGCGCTGCACTACGCGGTGGACCTCGGGGAGTTCAAAGAGAACCCGATCACGGGCATCCGCTGGAAGAAACCGAAGGTGGCCGGGGAAGTCGATCCCCGGGTGGTCGCCAATCCCGCGCAGGCCCGTTCCCTGCTGACTGCGGTCTCGTACGTCGGTGGGTACGGCCGGGCGCGTGGTCGCCGACTCGTCGGCCTATTCGCCTGCATGTACTACGGCGCCTTGCGCCCGGCTGAGGCCGTCGGCCTCACCGATGCGGACCTAAAGCTGCCCGAAGCCGGCTGGGGGACGGTACTGCTGAACCGGACGCGCCCCAGCGTCGGCAAGCAGTGGACGGACTCCGGCGAGACCCACGATGACCGGGGTCTCAAGAACCGGCCGGCGGAAGAGGTCCGGCTCGTACCCATCCCGCCCCAGCTCGTCACCATCCTCCGGCAGCACCTCGACACCTTCGGCACCGCCGAGGACGGGCGGCTGTTCACCAACGAACGCGGGGGAGTGGTCGGCTCCTCGACGTACTACCGCGTCTGGCAGGAGGCCCGTGCGCTGGCGCTTCCGTCGGCCGCGGTCGCCTCCCCGCTCGCGGCTCGCCCGTATGACCTCCGGCACTCGGCGCTGTCGACCTGGCTCAATTCCGGGGTGGACCCGACGGAGGTCGCCGAACGTGCGGGCAACAGTGTGGAGGTCCTGCTGAGCCGCTACGCCAAGTGCATCGACGGACGGCAGGAGATCGTCAACCGCAAGATCGAGGAGTTGTTGCGCGAGTACGAGTGATCACTCGCGTAGGCCGTTAGCCCTCCAGCCCGCATGGGCCGGAGGGCTTCGCCGTATCTCGGCCGTGTGCCGTCGGCCATTGGTTGCTGGTTGCACCTGCCGCGTCGTCTCTCGTCTCGCTGCCGGACGGTTGCCCCAGGGGTTCCGTCCGGTTCGCGCTCTACGCCCGGGCCGTCGGGCTGGCGACTCTCACGGTATGGGGCTCTTAGAAGAGAAGCCGCGGCGGCTGGGTGGTGGGCAGTCCCGCTGCCCGTACTGCGGGCTGCTGGGGGATCGGGTGGCGACGCTCGAGCATGACTGGGTGCTACTGGAGCCGGACATGCATCCACTGGCTCACACAGTGCCGGCGGAGCATCGGTGGATCGAGCTGTCCGATGGACGGGTGACGGTCTACGGGGTGTGTCCGCCGGATCAGTTCCAGCGGTGCCGTATCGAGCACCGTCTCGCCTGCTCGGCGCAGCCGCTGCCGGATCTGTGGCCGTCGTTGACGAGCCTGCGAGGGGAGAACGCGCGGCAAGCGGAGCGGCGGGACGACCCGAAGCCGCCTCCGCCTCCGCCTCCTGAGGAGTGGCCGGACGCCGGCTGACGGGCACTTCGGAAACCTCGGGTCTGACCAGGGAAGATGTCCCAAGATCCTGTCCACGAATAGTCCACGGACCCCGGCATACGGCCGCTCCGGGCGGCACACGCCTGCACATACGCGAAGACCCCGTTCTCAGCGTCTCCGCTGGTGACGGGGTCTTTGGGCACCTCATGCTGGGTGCCCCCGGCAGGATTCGAACCTGCGCACACGGCTCCGGAGGCCGTTGCTCTATCCCCTGAGCTACGGGGGCGTGTCGGTCGCTGTGATCGCGTCGACGGGTAGAACACTACCAGCTTCGGCGGGGTGGTCAGGAACCCGTTTACGGAGTCGGGGAGGGGGGCCGGACCCGTGACCGGAGGCCGGGGCAGCCTGGCGGGCGGATCGGTTTCGGAGGTCGAACCGGTCCGGGGTCGAACCGGTCCGGGGTCGGACCGG
Source organism: Streptomyces sp. NPDC034670 (assembly GCF_055574875.1). NCBI lineage: Bacteria > Bacillati > Actinomycetota > Actinomycetes > Kitasatosporales > Streptomycetaceae > Streptomyces > Streptomyces sp. NPDC034670. The sequence goes on along the minus strand of NZ_JBVITR010000024.1, from coordinate 84,513 downwards.
TCCCGAGGTCGGACCGGCCCCGGGAGCCGGGTCGGTCCGTCGGGCGGAGCGGTCACGGAGATCCGGTCGGTCCGGAGTGCGGGGTGTCGCCCGGGAGAGGCGGAAGTGGGGAAACGCCGGACGCGGTGGCCGGGGGCGACCTACTCTCGAGTTGTGCCAGGCGCATCTGGCCGGGTTCTTGTTGTGGACGACAACAAGGTCATCCGGCAGTTGATCAGGGTCAACCTCGAGCTGGAGGGCATCGAGGTGGTGACCGCGGCCGATGGTGCCGAATGTCTTGAAGTCGTCCATCGGGTGCAGCCCGACCTCGTCACCCTCGACGTCGTCATGCCCCGTCTCGACGGGCTCCGCACGGCTGCCCGGCTGCGTGCCGATCCCCGGACCCGGGACCTTCCGCTCGCCATCGTCAGCGCGTGTTCGGAGCGTGAGGTGGAGAGCGGGATCGGTGCCGGTGTCGACGCCTTCCTCGCCAAGCCCTTCGATCCCGGTGAGCTCGTCCGGCTGGTCCGGCGGTTGATCCGGGGGCGGGGGAGCGAGGGGCGGGCGGACGAGAGCGGGGGCGCCGGGCCGGCCTCGGCGGCCGAATGGGCCGGTGGGATCGGTGGGATCGGTGGGGTCGGGCACGCCGGTGGGTGAGGGCCCGGCCCCCGGGCGGGTGATGCGGGGCACGTCCCCGGCACGTGGGTTTCGTCCACATGCCGGGATCACACCCAAACCTATTCGCTTACCCACCCTCTTCCTCCCCTACGCTTGAACCGTGACCCCCGTCGAGCTCTCCCGCACCGTGCTGCACGCGGTGCGCCGTGCCGTCGACGAGGGGGAACTGCGGGTGACCGTGCCCGAACGGGTCGTGGTCGCGCCGCCCCGGCCCGGGGGGTGCGGGGACTACGCCACCAACGTCGCCCTCCAGCTCGCCCGCCCGGCCGGCCGGCCGGCCCGGCACGTCGCCGAGGTCCTCAGGCTCCGCCTGCTGAGCGACGGCCGTATCGCCGACGTCGTCGTCACCGGGCCCGGGTTCCTCAACATCAGCCTGCGGAGCGCCGCGCCCGTCGCCCTCGTGGCGGAGGTCCTGCGGTGCGGCCTCCGGTACGGGCACGGGGACTCTCTGGGCGGCAGGTCCGTCCGGCTCCGCGCCCCCCGCGAGGTCCGCGCCGCCGTCCACCTCGACGTCCTGGCCCGTGTCCTGCGCTCCCAGGGTGCCGCCGTGCGGACCGGTTGCGCCGCCCCGCCCGAGGCGGAGTGGGCCACCCTGCTCGGCGTACGCGTCGACACCCACGGAATCCCCTCCGACACCGACACCGACGCAGACGTCGATGAGGACGGGGACAAGGACGAGGACGAGTACGTCGAGGTCCGTCCCGTCCCCGCCCCCGCCGACCCGCTCCCCCTCGGCCGGGACGCCGCCCGCTGGGCGCTGCTGCACCCCGCCCCGCACGACCGGCCCCGGATCGGGGCCGAGCACCTGGTCCAGCGGGAGGACAACCCCCTCTTCCGCGTCCGTTACGCCCACGCCCGCACCCGGGCCCTCCTGCGCAACGCCGCCGACCTGGGGTTCGCCCCCGAGCCCGGTCCGGTGACCGACGACGGCGCCCAGGCGCTGCTCCAGGCCCTCGCCGACCACCCCCGCGTCCTCGCGGCGGTCGCCGCGCACCGCGCGCCCGACCGGCTCGCCCGGCATCTCATAGCCGTCGCCGACGCCGCGGTGCCCCTGCTGCCCGCCGTCCTGCCCGTCGGCGAGGAGAAACCCTCGGCCGCCCACCGGGCCCGGCTCGCGCTCGCCGACGCCGCCGGGACGGTGCTGGCCGGCGGCCTGTCCCTGCTCGGCGTCGACGCACCCGACCATCTCTGAAGAGACAGCGAAGAGAGCCACCGAAGACATGAGCCGTTCCGCACACCCCGCCGGGCCCCGCTACGCCGACGTCCTCCCCGAGGGGCACTACTCCGCACCCCCCGCCGACCTCAACGCCCTCGACCCGAAGGTGTGGGCGCGGACCGTCGAACGCGACGAGCACGGCGTGCTCACCGTCGGCGGGATCGACGTCAAGCAGCTCGCCGAGGAGTTCGGCACCCCCGCCTACGTCCTCGACGAGACCGACTTCCGCGCCCGGGCGCGGGCCTGGCGCACCGCCTTCGGCGACGGCGCCGACGTGTTCTACGCCGGCAAGGCGTTCCTGTCCCGGGCCGTCGTGCGGTGGCTGCACGAGGAGGGGCTGAACCTCGACGTCTGCTCCGGCGGCGAGCTCGCCACCGCCCTGTCCGCCGGGATGCCCGCGGACCGGATCGCCTTCCACGGCAACAACAAGTCCACCGCCGAGATCCACCGGGCCGTCGAGGCCGGGGTCGGGCGGATCGTGCTCGACTCCTTCCAGGAGATCGTGCGCGTCGCCCACATCGCGCAGTCCCTCGGCAGGCGGCAGCGGGTGCAGATCCGCGTCACCGTCGGCGTCGAGGCGCACACGCACGAGTTCATCGCCACCGCCCACGAGGACCAGAAGTTCGGCATCCCGCTGGCCGGCGGGCAGGCCGCCGAGGCCGTGCGGCGGGTGCTCCGGCTCGACGGGCTGGAGCTCATCGGGATCCACTCCCACATCGGGTCGCAGATCTTCGACATGTCCGGCTTCGAGGTCGCCGCGCACCGGGTCGTGGGGCTGCTGAAGGAGATCCGCGACGAGCACGGGGTCGAGCTGCCCGAGATCGACCTCGGCGGCGGCCTCGGCATCGCGTACACCAGCGACGACGACCCCCGCGAGCCGCACGAGATCGCCAAGGCGCTGACCGAGATCGTCACCCGGGAGTGCGAGGCCGCCCGGCTCTCCGTGCCGCGCATCTCCGTGGAGCCGGGGCGGGCGATCGCCGGCCCGACCGCCTTCACCCTGTACGAGGTGGGGACCGTCAAGCCGCTCGAGGGGCTGCGGACGTACGTGTCCGTGGACGGCGGCATGTCGGACAACGTCCGCACCGCCCTGTACGACGCCGAGTACAGCGTCGCCCTCGCCTCCCGCAGCTCCGACGCCGAGCCGATGCTGTGCCGGGTCGTCGGCAAGCACTGCGAGAGCGGGGACATCGTGGTGCGGGACGCCTTCCTGCCGGAGGACCTGGCGCCGGGCGACCTCATCGCCGTGCCGGCCACCGGGGCGTACTGCCGGTCGATGGCCAGCAACTACAACCACGTCCTGCGTCCGCCGGTCGTCGCCGTCGACGGCGAGGGAGCGCGGGTGATCGTCCGCCGGGAGACGGAGGAGGACCTGCTCCGGCTCGACGTCGGATGACGGGCGGACGGCGAACGGCGAACGGACGACGGGGACCGGTGGACGACGGGGGCGGCGGGTTCGCCCGTCGTCGGCCCGCCGGCTGCACGCCCCGCCGTCCCGTCGGCTGCACGGCCCGCCGGAACCGCGGGCCGTGCGTCCGGGAGGAAGATCTTCTGTCCTCCCGGGCACGGAAATGAAATAGACGTCTCACGATCCGGACAAAGGGCAGAAACTCCCGTCCGGTGAGTGAGACTGGTGCAACCGAGACGGTAACCAGGAAACGAGGTCGGATGATGCGTACGCGTCCGCTGAAGGTGGCGCTGCTGGGCTGTGGAGTGGTCGGCTCAGAGGTGGCGCGCATCATGACGACGCACGCCGACGACCTCGCCGCGCGCATCGGGGCGCCGGTGGAGCTCGCCGGGATCGCCGTGCGGCGGCCCGACCGGGTGCGCGAGGGCGTTCCCGCGGAGCTCGTCACCACCGACGCCACCGCCCTCGTCAAACGCGGCGACCTCGACATCGTCGTCGAGGTCATCGGCGGGATCGAGCCCGCCCGGACGCTGATCACCACCGCCTTCGAGCACGGCGCCTCCGTCGTCTCCGCGAACAAGGCGCTGCTCGCCCAGGACGGGGCCGCGCTGCACGCCGCCGCCGAGCGGCACGGCCGGGACCTCTACTACGAGGCCGCCGTCGCCGGCGCCATCCCGCTGATCCGGCCGCTGCGCGAGTCGCTCGCCGGGGACAAGGTCAACCGGGTGCTGGGCATCGTCAACGGCACCACCAACTTCATCCTCGACAAGATGGACACCACGGGCGCCGGCTACCAGGAGGCGCTCGACGAGGCCACCGCCCTGGGGTACGCGGAGGCCGACCCGACCGCCGACGTCGAGGGCTTCGACGCCGCGGCCAAGGCCGCCATCCTCGCCGGGATCGCCTTCCACACCCGGGTGCGCCTCGACGACGTCCACCGCGAGGGCATGACCGAGGTCACCGCCGCCGACTTCGCCTCCGCCAAGGAGATGGGCTGCACCATCAAGCTGCTCGCCATCTGCGAGCGGGCCGAGGACGGGGCGTCGGTCACCGCGCGGGTGCACCCGGCGATGATCCCGCTCAGCCACCCGCTGGCCTCGGTGCGCGGGGCGTACAACGCGGTGTTCGTCGAGTCGGACGCCGCCGGGCAGCTGATGTTCTACGGGCCGGGCGCGGGCGGCGCGCCGACCGCCTCCGCCGTGCTCGGCGACCTGGTCGCCGTGGGCCGCAACCGGGTCGGCGGGACGACCGGGCCGGGCGAGTCCGCGTACGCCGCGCTGCCCGTCTCGCCGATGGGCGAGGTCGTCACGCGCTACCACATCAGCCTCGACGTGGCCGACAAACCGGGTGTTCTCGCCCAGGTCGCGACCGTGTTCGCGGAGCACGGCGTATCGATCGACACGGTGCGCCAGCAGGGCAAGGACGGGGAGGCCTCCCTCGTCGTCGTCACCCATCGTGCGTCCGACGCGGCCCTCGGCGGGACCGTCGAGGCGCTGCGCAAGCTCGACACCGTGCGCGGTGTCGCCAGCATCATGCGGGTTGAAGGAGAGTAACCAGCAATGACCCACCAGTGGCGCGGAATCATCGAGGAGTACCGGGACCGGCTGCCGGTATCGGACACCACGCCGGTCGTGACGCTCCGTGAGGGCGGCACGCCGCTCGTGCCCGCGCAGGTGCTCTCCGAGCGCACGGGCTGCGAGGTCCACCTCAAGGTCGAGGGCGCGAACCCGACCGGGTCCTTCAAGGACCGGGGCATGACCATGGCCATCTCCAGGGCCAAGGAGGAGGGGGCCAAGGCCGTCATCTGCGCCTCCACCGGCAACACCTCCGCCTCCGCCGCCGCGTACGGGGTGCGCGCCGGGATGGTGTCCGCCGTGCTCGTGCCGCAGGGCAAGATCGCGCTCGGCAAGATGGGCCAGGCGCTGGTCCACGGCGCGAAGATCCTCCAGGTCGACGGCAACTTCGACGACTGCCTCACGCTCGCCCGCGCCCTGAGCGACAACTACCCCGTGGCGCTGGTCAATTCGGTCAACCCGGTACGGATCGAGGGGCAGAAGACCGCCGCCTTCGAGATCGTGGACATGCTGGGCGACGCGCCAGACGTCCACGTGCTGCCGGTGGGCAACGCGGGCAACATCACCGCCTATTGGAAGGGCTACCGCGAGTACGCGGCCGACGGCGTCTCCACGAGGACCCCCCGCATGTGGGGCTTCCAGGCCTCCGGCAGCGCCCCGATCGTGCGCGGCGAGGTGGTCAAGGACCCGTCGACCGTCGCCACCGCCATCCGCATCGGCAACCCCGCCTCCTGGCAGCAGGCGCTGGCCGCGCGGGACGAGTCCGGCGGTCTCATCGACGAGGTGACGGACCGTGAGATCCTGCGCGCCTACCGGCTGTTGGCCTCGCAGGAGGGCGTCTTCGTGGAGCCCGCGTCCGCCGCGTCGGTCGCCGGTCTGCTGAAGGCCGCCGAGCAGGGCAAGGTCGACCCCGGCCAGCGGATCGTGTGCACCGTCACGGGCAACGGCCTGAAGGACCCGGACTGGGCCGTCGCCGGCGCCCCGCAGCCGGTCACCGTCCCCGTCGACGCCGCGACCGCCGCGGAGCGCCTCGGCCTGGTCTGACCCGGCGCCCGGTCCGCCCGGCCGTCCGGACCGCCGCCGGGCTCCTCGCCCGGCCCCGCCCGGTCCGGCCGTCGCCGTCCGCCCCCTGCCCGGGGCGGGCGGCGCGTCCCGGTGGCACCGGGAGCGGCGCGGGACGACACGGTCCGGCAGGACGGGCGTAAGAAGGCGCTCACCTGGGAAAGTTCTCTGCGGGGGGTGCACAGGGGGCTTACGACACGCATCGTGCGCCTCCTGTGCGCCCTATGTCGCCACAGAACCTTCCTTCGATAGGCTGTACTGAACCCGCCCGCCGCATATGCCGCGGTATCGCGTCGTCCCGTGGTCCGGACAGTGGCCCGGAACGGCCCGGAGAGCGGCCGGCCAGCCCGGCCGGCGGCGGGCCCAGGGGTTGCCCCAGGGGTTTTCGTACGCCGTCGAAGGTCCCGCCCTCGAATGTCCATCGAATGCCCGTCGAATGCCCACCGCGCCAGTCGAGCGGCAGGCGAGCGGCATTCGACCGTCACGTAGCTCAAGGAGAGTCTTCGAGCGATGGCCGGTCCCGCGTTCCGCGCCGCCGCCGTCCGGGTGCGCGTCCCCGCCACCAGCGCCAACCTCGGCCCGGGCTTCGACGCCCTCGGCCTCGCGCTGGGCCTGTACGACGACGTGGTCGTCCGGGTGGCCGACTCCGGGCTGCACATCGACATCGCCGGCGAGGGCAGCGAGACCCTCCCGCGCGACGAGAGGCATCTGCTCGTACGCTCCCTGCGCACCGCCTTCGACCTGCTCGGCGGGCAGCCGCGCGGCCTGGAGATCGTCTGCGCCAACCGCATCCCGCACGGCCGGGGCCTGGGGTCCTCCTCGGCCGCCATCTGCGCCGGGATCGTCGCCGCCCGCGCCGTGACGATAGGCGCCGAGGCCAAGCTCGACGACACCGCGCTGCTGGAGCTCGCCACCGAGATCGAGGGCCACCCCGACAACGTCGCGGCCTGTCTGCTGGGCGGGTTCACCGTGTCCTGGACGGAGGGCGGCGCCGCCCGGGCGATCAGGATGGACCCCGCCGACTCCATCGTCCCGGTGGTGTTCGTCCCCGCCAAGCCGGTGCTCACCGAGACCGCGCGCGGCCTGCTCCCGCGCACCGTGCCGCACGTCGACGCCGCCGCCAACGCGGGCCGTGCCGCCCTGCTCGTCGAGGCCCTCACCCGGCGCCCCGAGCTGCTGCTGCCCGCCACCGAGGACCGCCTGCACCAGGAGTACCGCGCCCCGGCCATGCCGGAGAGCGCGGCCCTCGTGGAGCGGCTGCGCGGGGACGGCATCCCCGCAGTGATCTCCGGCGCCGGACCCACGGTCATGGCGCTGGCCGACGCGGACACCGCCGACAAGGTCGAAGCACTGGCCGGCGCCGACTGGGCCGCCAACCGGCTCGGTCTCGACGCGCGGGGCGCGAGCGTGCTTCCGCTCGCCACCTGACACCCGGTTGCCGGATTTGGAGAGGGGGAATGTTTGTTGGATCCGGTAGTGTTAACCTCAAGTCTGCACCCGACCCCACCATGGCGAGGTGCCTCGTGTCCCCGTCCGGGACAGACATTCTTCCGGGAGCTCCCCAAGCCGCACCGTGTTCTCCGCCTCGTACGCGAGCAGTACCGCGAGCAGTACGTCGTACGCGAACACTGAGTGGCCCGTGGGACACGCTCCGGAACCGGTGCGACCACGCCACGTGACACCAGGTGTCACGGCACGTCGAGGAAGCGCCGTCACCAGATATCCCTTCCGCCGCTCAGGCGGACAACCGCCCCGGCGCGGTCCGCACAGCAAGGACCGAAGCCGGACAGCACAACCGGTCGCCGAGCCAGACAGGCCGACGTCCGCTCCAGGGAAGGACCCTTCGTGAGCGACACCACCGATCTGATGGGCGCACGTGTCGAGGAGACCGCTGCCGCGCCCGCCACGGACGCTTCCGCGCCTGCCACCGGTGCCGGCTCCCGGCGGCGCCGCGGTACCGGCCTCGAGGGCATGGTGCTGGCCGAGCTGCAGCAGGTCGCATCCGGCCTCGGCATCAGGGGCACCGCGCGCATGCGCAAGAGCCAGCTGATCGAGGTCATCAAGGAGGCGCAGGCTGCCGGAGGCGCCGCCCCGGCCAAGGCCGAGCCCGCCGCCGAGACCAAGCCCAAGCGCCGTGCCACCTCCCGGACCCGTACGGGCGAGGCCGCCGAGAAGAAGGCGGACGCCAAGGACGAGCAGGCCCCCGCCGAACAGGCCGCGGCCCAGCAGCAGATCGAGATCCCGGGCCAGCCCTCCCCGAAGGCCGCCGCCCCGGCCGAGCAGGCCCCCGCCGAGGAGGCCGCTCCCGCCGAGCGCCGCCGCCGTCGCGCCACCGCCGAGGCCGGTGCCCCGGCCGCCGCGACCGAGACGGTCGCCGCCGAGGCGAGGACCGAGCCGAAGGCCGAGACCCCCGCCCAGGCGCAGCAGCAGCCGCAGCAGGGCGAGGCCAGGCCCGACCACGAGGGCGGCGAGGGCCGCCGCCGGGACCGCCGCGAGCGCGGCCGCGACCGCGACCGTACGCACGGCGGCGACCGCGGCGAGCGCGGTGACCGCCGCACCAAGGGCGACGACCAGCAGCAGGGCGGCCAGAGCCGTCAGCAGAACCAGCCGCAGGGCGGCGGCCGCCAGGACGACGGCTACGACGACGACGGCGGCGGCCGGCGCGGCCGGCGCGGGCGCTACCGCGACCGCCGCGGCCGCCGCGGCCGCGACGACATGGCCTCCGAGCCGCAGATCACCGAGGACGACGTCCTGATCCCGGTCGCGGGCATCCTGGACATCCTCGACAACTACGCCTTCATCCGCACCTCCGGCTACCTGCCGGGCCCGAACGACGTGTACGTCTCCCTCGCCCAGGTCCGCAAGAACGGCCTGCGCAAGGGCGACCACATCACCGGCGCGGTCCGCCAGCCCAAGGAGGGCGAGCGGCGCGAGAAGTTCAACGCGCTCGTCCGGCTCGACTCCGTCAACGGCATGGCGCCCGAACACGGTCGCGGCCGCCCGGAGTTCAACAAGCTCACCCCGCTGTACCCGCAGGACCGCCTCCGCCTGGAGACGGACCCGGGCGTGCTGACCACCCGGATCATCGACCTCGTGTCGCCGATCGGCAAGGGCCAGCGCGGTCTGATCGTGGCCCCGCCGAAGACCGGCAAGACCATGATCATGCAGGCGGTCGCCAACGCGATCACCCACAACAACCCCGAGTGCCACCTGATGGTCGTCCTCGTCGACGAGCGTCCGGAAGAGGTCACCGACATGCAGCGGTCGGTCAAGGGCGAGGTCATCTCCTCGACCTTCGACCGCCCGGCCGAGGACCACACCACGGTCGCCGAGCTCGCCATCGAGCGGGCCAAGCGGCTGGTGGAGCTGGGCCACGACGTCGTCGTGCTGCTCGACTCGATCACCCGCCTGGGCCGCGCGTACAACCTCGCCGCCCCGGCCTCCGGCCGCATCCTGTCCGGTGGTGTCGACTCGACCGCCCTGTACCCGCCGAAGCGCTTCTTCGGCGCGGCCCGCAACATCGAGGACGGCGGCTCGCTGACCATCCTCGCCACCGCCCTGGTGGACACCGGGTCCCGCATGGACGAGGTGATCTTCGAGGAGTTCAAGGGCACCGGCAACATGGAGCTCAAGCTCGACCGGAAGCTCGCCGACAAGCGCATCTTCCCCGCGGTGGACGTCGACGCGTCCGGCACCCGCAAGGAGGAGATCCTGCTCAGCGGCGAGGAACTGGGCATCGTCTGGAAGCTGCGCCGGGTGCTGCACGCCCTCGACCAGCAGCAGGCGATCGAGCTGCTCCTCGACAAGATGAAGCAGACCAAGTCGAACGCCGAGTTCCTGCTGCAGATCCAGAAGACGACGCCGGCGCCGGGCAACGGCGACTGACGTCCCCTTCGCGCAGGGCCGCGGCCGAAGCGCCGCCCAGGGGCCGCTCCCGTCACGGGAGCGGCCCCTCGCGCGTTCCCGGCGGCGTCCCGGCGAGAGCCCCGCCCCGCGGGCGCCCGCCGGCGCCGATCCCGAGCGGCGCGGACTTCCCGGCCGGAACCGCAGGTCAGCGGCGCGCGCACGGCGCCCGGCGGGCCCGGGGCCGGGCACGGGGTGCCGTGCGGCCCCGTCCTGCGTTTTCCCCTCCGGCCGGACGGCGGGACGATGGTGCCGTACGGGAAGCGGACCGGCCGGATCCGGTACCGACAGCGGCAGAAAGGTCGACCACCGGACGGGGGCTGAGGAGCACATGGCTGCCGAGAGCACACCGGACCCCGGCCCGCCGGGGGGACCCGGCGCGGCGGATCCGCGGCACCGGGCCGCGAGGCGCCGCCGCGAGCAGCGCGGGAGGCGGCGCGCGGGCGTGAGGGCCGCGGCCTGGACCGCCGCGGGCATCGTGGCCCTGGGCGGCGCCGGCGCCGGATACCTGTACCTCAGGCTCAACGGCAACATCGACAGCGTCGACATCGCGCGGATCCTCGGCGCCGACCGGCCCGGGAAGGCCGACAACGGCTCCGAGAACATCCTGGTCCTCGGCTCCGACACCCGCTCCGGCGGCAACGGGGAACTCGGCGGCGGCACCGACGACGGCACCGCCCGCTCCGACACCGCGATGATCGTGCACGTCCACGGGGGCCGCGACCGGGCCAGTGTGGTCTCCCTCCCGCGCGACACCGTCGTCGACCGCCCCGCGTGCGCCGTCCCCGAGGGCGGCACCCGTCCCGCCGCGACCGGTGTGATGTTCAACTCTGCCTACGCCACGGGCGGGGCCGCCTGCGCGGTGAAGACCGTCGAGTCGCTCACCGGCCTGCGCATGGACCACTACCTGGAGATCGACTTCGCCGGCTTCCGCGAGGTCGTCGACGAGCTCGGCGGTGTGGAGATCACCACCACCGAGGACATCGAGGACCCCGACAGCCGCCTCGACCTGGAGGCCGGCACCCACCGGCTGGACGGGGAGCGGGCCCTCGGCCTGGTGCGCACCCGGCACGGCGTCGGCGACGGCTCCGACCTCGGCCGCATCCGGCTCCAGCAGGCCTTCCTCAGGGCGCTGGCGCGGCAGGTCGAGGAGATCGGCGTCCTCACCAGCCCCAAGAAGCTGTACGACCTCGCCGACACCGCCACCAGGGCCGTCACCACCGACTCCGGCCTCGACTCGGTGAACTCCCTGATGTCCTTCGCGAACGGCCTGAAGGACATCGGCCCCGCGGGGCTGCGGATGGTGACCGTGCCGGTGCGGTACGACCCGGCCGACGCCAACCGGGTCCTGCTGGAGAAGGACAGGGCCCGGCTGGTCTGGGACGCGCTGCGGAACGACGAGCCGATCCCCGCCGCGGCCACCGAGCCCGCCCCCGCCGGCCGGACCGGGGACGTGATGGGCGCGCCGTAGACCGGCGCCCCGCCGGGGGAATAGATCGTCCCCACCCCCGGTTTGGGAGGAAGGCGCCAGTCCTGGCAGACTGGTACGTCGGCTCCGGTTCACGCCTGTCGCATCCCGCGGCGGCGACCCGGCGCCCTCCCGGAACCTAGGAGACACCTTGAAGCGCGACATCCACCCCGAGTACGTCGAGACGCAGGTCAGCTGCACCTGTGGCGCGTCGTTCACCACCCGCAGCACGATCTCCAACGGCACCATCCGGGCCGAGGTCTGCTCCGAGTGCCACCCGTTCTACACGGGCAAGCAGAAGATCCTCGACACCGGTGGCCGTGTGGCCCGCTTCGAGGCCCGCTTCGGCAAGGCCGCCGGCTCCAAGAAGTAGCGAGCCCCCAGGCGCCGGTCCGCGGCAGTGCCCCCCGAGGGGCGCTCCGGGGCCGGCGTTTTTGGTCGCGCCCGCCCTTCACCCCCGTACCAGCAGGAGCCCAAGATGTTCGAGGCCGTCGAGGAACTCGTCGCCGAGCACGCCGACCTGGAGAAGAAGCTCGCCGACCCGTCGGTCCACGCCGACCAGGCAGGCGCGCGCAGGCTCAACAAGCGCTACGCCGAGCTCACCCCGATCGTCGCCGCCTACCGCTCCTGGCGGCAGACGGGCGACGACCTCGAGACCGCGCGCGAACTGGCCGTCGACGACCCGGACTTCGCCGCCGAGGTCAGGGAGCTGGAGCAGCAGCGCGAGGCACTCACCGACAAGCTCCGCCTGCTGCTGGTCCCGCGCGACCCCAGCGACGACAAGGACGTCATCCTCGAGATCAAGGCGGGCGCGGGCGGCGACGAGTCCGCCCTGTTCGCCGGCGACCTGCTGCGCATGTACCTGCGCTACGCCGAGCGGGTCGGCTGGAAGACCGAGATCATCGACGCCACCGAGTCCGAGCTGGGCGGCTACAAGGACGTCCAGGTCGCCGTGAAGGCCCGCGGCCAGATCGAGCCCGGCCAGGGCGTGTGGGCGCGGCTGAAGTACGAGGGCGGCGTGCACCGCGTGCAGCGCGTGCCGGCCACCGAGTCCCAGGGCCGCATCCACACCTCCGCGGCGGGCGTCCTGGTGACCCCCGAGGCCGAGGAGGTCGACGTCGAGATCAACCCGAACGACCTGCGCATCGACGTCTACCGGTCCTCGGGCCCGGGCGGCCAGTCCGTGAACACCACCGACTCCGCCGTGCGCATCACGCACGTCCCGACCGGGGTCGTCGCCTCCTGCCAGAACGAGAAGAGCCAGCTGCAGAACAAGGAGCAGGCACTGCGTATCCTGCGCTCCAGGCTGCTCGCCATGGCGCAGGAGGAGGCGGAGAGCAAGGCCGCCGACGCCCGCCGCAGCCAGGTCCGCACCGTCGACCGCTCCGAGAAGATCCGCACCTACAACTTCCCGGAGAACCGCATCTCGGACCACCGCGTCGGCTTCAAGGCGTACAACCTGGACCAGGTCCTGGACGGCGACCTCGACGCGGTGATCCAGGCCTGTGTCGACGCGGACTCGGCCGCCAAGCTCGCCGCCGCGTGATTCCCGCAGACCAGCCCGGAGGACCAGCGTGAACCTGCTGCTCGCCGAGGTGGCCCAGGCCACCCAGCGGCTCGCCGACGCCGGCGTGCCCTCGCCGCGCACCGACGCGGAGGAGCTCGCCGCGTTCGTGCACGGCGTCAAGCGCGGCGAGCTGCACACCGTGAAGGACTCCGACTTCGACGCCCGGTACTGGGAGGTCACCGCCCGCCGCGAGGCCCGCGAGCCGCTCCAGCACATCACCGGGCGCGCCTACTTCCGCTACCTGGAGCTCCAGGTCGGCCCCGGGGTGTTCGTCCCGCGCCCCGAGACCGAGTCGGTGGTCGAGTGGGCCATAGACGCGGTCCGCGCCATGGACGTCGTCGAGCCCCGCGTCGTCGACCTGTGCACCGGCTCCGGCGCGATCGCCCTCGCCCTCGCCCAGGAGGTGCCGCGCTCGCGCGTGCACGCCGTGGAGCTGTCCGAGGACGCCCTGGTGTGGACCCGCAGGAACATGGAGGGCTCCCGCGTCGACCTGCGCCAGGGGGACGCCCTGACGGCCTTCCCGGACCTCGACGGCCAGGTCGACCTGGTCATCTCCAACCCGCCGTACATCCCGCTCACCGAGTGGGAGTACGTCGCCCCGGAGGCCCGGGACTACGACCCGCAGCTGGCCCTGTTCTCCGGCGAGGACGGCCTCGACCTCATCCGGGGCCTGGAGCGCACCGCGCACCGGCTGCTGCGCCCCGGCGGAGTGGTCGTGGTCGAGCACGCCGACACCCAGGGCGGCCAGGTGCCGTGGATCTTCGCCGAGGACCGCGGCTGGACCGACGCCGCCGACCACCCCGACCTGAACAACCGCCCCCGGTTCGCCACCGCCCGCAAGGCGCTGCCGTGAGCGTCCGGCCCACCCCATCCCCCCAGCAGCACGCACGAGGAGGCCCGCCAGATGGCTCGGCGATACGACACCAACGACGCCACCGACCGCACGACCGGTCTGCGTGAGGCCGCGTCCGCCGTCCGCCGCGGCGAGCTCGTGGTGCTGCCGACGGACACGGTGTACGGCATCGGCGCCGACGCGTTCACCCCGGACGCCGTCGCCGACCTGCTGGCGGCCAAGGGCCGCGGCCGCACCATGCCCACGCCCGTCCTCATCGGCTCCCCGAACACCCTGCACGGCCTGGTCACGGACTTCTCCGAGAAGGCCTGGGAACTGGTCGACGCGTTCTGGCCGGGCGCGCTGACCCTGGTCGCCCGGCACCAGCCGTCCCTCCAGTGGGACCTCGGCGACACCCGCGGCACGGTGGCCGTGCGGATGCCGCTGCACCCGGTCGCCATCGAACTGCTCACCGAGGTCGGCCCGATGGCCGTCTCCTCGGCCAACCTCACCGGCCACCCGGCGCCGGAGAACTGCGACGCCGCGCAGGAGATGCTCGGCGACTCCGTCTCCGTGTACCTCGACGGCGGCCCGACGCCCGGCAACGTCCCCTCCTCGATCGTCGACGTCACCCGGCCGGTGCCCCTGCTGCTGCGCGAGGGCGCGCTCTCGCCGGAGGAACTGCGCAAGGTGGTACCCGACCTCGAGGTGGCGAATTGACGGCCCCCGAGTCGGGGCGTGGCATAGGCGGCGGGGAAACCGCCGCGGAAGTGACGACGACCTTCGGATTCCCGCGCGACACCTTCCGCATCCTCCACGTCAGTACCGGAAACGTGTGCCGCTCGCCCATCACCGAGCGGCTGACCCGGCATTTCGTGAGCCAGCGGCTGGGCGTCCTGGGCGGCGGGCTGATCGTGGAGAGCGCGGGCACCTGGGGGCACGAGGGCGCGCCGATGGAGGCGCACGCGGAGACCGTGCTGGCCGAGTTCGGCGCGGACGCCTCCGGCTTCACCGGCCGCGAGCTCCTGGACGAGCACGTGATCCGCGCCGACCTGGTGCTGACCGCCACCCGGGACCACCGCGCCCAGGTCATCTCCATGGGCCACTCGGCGGGCCTGCGCACCTTCACGCTGAAGGAGTTCACCCGCCTGGTGAACGCGATCGACCCGGCGACCCTGCCCCCGCTGGACGACGGCCTGGTCATGCGCGCCCGCGCCCTGGTCCGCGCGGCCGCCGCGCTGCGCGGGTGGCTGCTGGCCCCGACGGCCGAGGCGGACGAGGTCCACGACCCGTACGGGGCGCCGCTGACCTTCTTCCGCTCCATCGGCGACGAGATACACCAGGCCCTGGACCCGGTGGTCACGGCCCTGACGGGCGTACCGACCCGGGCGTGAGGCCGGGCACGGCCACGGGGACCGGCCCGCGGCCACGGGCGGACGCGGCGACCGCGCGCTCCCCGGGCGCCCGGCCTACATTGGTCGTACGTCAGCGCCGACGTCCGGGAGCCCCCCATGACGGTCACCCCTGCCCTCGAGGCCGATGTCCTGCGCCGCCAGGACCCCGAGCTCGCCGACGTCCTGCGCGGCGAGCGCGAGCGGCAGGCGACCACGCTCCAGCTGATCGCCGCGGAGAACTTCACCTCGCCCGCCGTGCTGGCCGCCCTCGGCTCGCCGCTGGCCAACAAGTACGCCGAGGGGTACCCGGGCGCCCGGCACCACGGGGGCTGCGAGTTCGCCGACGCCGCCGAACGCCTCGCCGTGGAGCGCGCCAAGGCCCTGTTCGGCGCCGAACACGCCAACGTCCAGGCGCACTCCGGCTCCTCGGCCGTGCTGGCCGCCTACGCCGCCCTGCTGCGCCCCGGGGACACCGTCCTCGCCCTCGGCCTGCCCCACGGCGGCCACCTCACCCACGGCTCGCCCGTGAACTTCTCCGGCCGCTGGTTCGACTTCGTCGGCTACGGCGTGGACGCGGAGACCGGGCTCGTCGACCACGACCAGGTGCGCGCCCTCGCCCGCGCGCACCGCCCCAAGGCGATCGTCTGCGGCTCCACCGCCTACCCCCGCCACCTCGACCACGCGTTCTTCCGCGAGGTCGCCGACGAGGTCGGCGCGTACCTGATCGCCGACGCCGCGCACCCCATCGGGCTCGTCGCCGGGGGAGCGGCGCCCAGCCCGGTGCCGTACGCCGACATCGTCTGCGCCACCACGCACAAGGTGCTGCGCGGCCCGCGCGGCGGCATGCTCCTGTGCGGCGCGGAGCTGGCCGGACGGGTGGACCGGGCGGTCTTCCCGTTCACCCAGGGCGGCGCCCAGATGCACACCATCGCCGCCAAGGCGGTCGCGTTCGGGGAGGCGGCGACGGAGGCGTTCGCCGCGTACGCGCACCGAGTGGTCGCCAACGCGCGGGCGCTGGCCGCCGCGCTGGCCGCCGAGGGACTGGCCGTCACCACCGGCGGCACGGACACCCACCTGATCACCGCCGACCCGGCCCCCCTCGGCGTGGACGGGCGCACCGCGCGCGGCCGGCTCGCGGCGGCCGGGATCGTGCTGGACTGCTGCGCCCTGCCGCACGCCGACGTCCGGGGCCTGCGCCTGGGCACGGCGGCGGTGACCACGCAGGGCATGGGGGAGCGGGAGATGCCGGTCGTCGCCGCTCTGGCGGCGGGCGTCCTGACGGGCCGGACCGGGGCGGCGCGGGCCCGTCAGGAGGTGCGGGAGCTGACCGCGGCCTTCCCGCCGTACCCGGGCTGAGCACCGCCGGCGCGGGCGGGCGCGCCCGGGGGCGCGGTCGCGCGTGCAACCGTGGCCGCCACCCGGAAGTCCTCACCCGTATGCGCGCCTCGCTAGGGTGTGGGGCTGTGATGGCCAGCGAGACCTGTGGGGAAGCCCGTGCGTGAATACCTGCTGACGCTCTGCGTCACTGCCGCGGTGACGTACCTGCTGACCGGCCCGGTACGGAAGTTCGCGATCGTGGCCGGGGCGATGCCGCAGATCCGGGCGCGGGACGTGCACCGGGAACCTACTCCGCGGCTCGGCGGTATCGCGATGTTCTTCGGCCTGTGCGCGGGTCTGCTGGTCGCCGACCACCTCGCCAACCTCGGCCAGCTCTTCGAGAGGTCCAACGAGCCCCGGGCGCTGCTCTCCGGGGCCGCGCTGATCTGGCTGATCGGCGTCCTGGACGACAAGTTCGAGATCGACGCCCTGATCAAGCTCGGCGGCCAGATGATCGCGGCCGGCGTGATGGTCATGCAGGGCCTGACGATCCTGTGGCTGCCGATCCCGGGCGTCGGCTCGGTCGCCCTCACCCAGTGGCAGGGCACGCTGCTCACGGTCGCGCTGGTCGTCATCACCATCAACGCGGTCAACTTCGTCGACGGCCTGGACGGTCTCGCGGCCGGCATGGTGTGCATCGCGGCGACGGCGTTCTTCCTGTACGCCTACCGCATCTGGTACTCGTACGGCATCGAGGCGGCCGCCCCGGCGACGCTGTTCGCGGCGATCCTGATGGGCATGTGCCTGGGCTTCCTGCCGCACAACATGCACCCGGCGCGGATCTTCATGGGGGACTCCGGCTCGATGCTCATCGGCCTGGTCCTGGCCGCCGGTGCGATCTCCGTCACGGGACAGGTGGACCCGGACGCCCTGAACCTGTACGTGGGGTCGGAGAAGGAGGCCGTGCACCAGACGGTGCCGGTCTACATCCCGCTGATCCTGCCGCTCACCATCATCGCGGTGCCGGCCGCCGACCTGGTCCTGGCGATCGTGCGGCGCACCTGGCGCGGCCAGTCGCCGTTCGCGGCGGACCGGGGCCACCTGCACCACCGGCTGCTGGAGATCGGCCACTCGCACAGCCGCGCGGTGCTGATCATGTACTTCTGGTCGGCGCTGATCGCCTTCGGCGCGCTCGCCTACTCCGTCAACTCGGCGTCCATGTGGATCGTCCTGGGCGTGGTCCTCCTCAGCGCGATCGGCCTGGTCCTGCTCCTGCTGCCGCGCTTCACCCCGCGCGCCCCGCGCTGGGCGGAGGCCTTCGTCCCGCCGCGCTACCGCCGTCGCCGGGCGACCGCGCCCGTCGCGGACGCCCCGGCGGCGGAGCGGGCGCCGCAGGACGCCGTGGAGGCGGAGCACCGCTCCCCGGTCGCCGCGGGCGTCTCCGGCGTCAACGGAGCGACCGCCCTCGGCTCCCGCGCCCGCCCGGCCGACGGTCCGAGGGCCGGCAACTCCCGCTGACGCCCCGTCGGGACGCCCGCGAAGGCGAGAACGCGCGAAGGTAAGAATCCGACTAGAGCATTGCCAAGTCGTGGGAGTCCTATGGGACCGTGTTGGGGGTGCGAAGCGGCCCAATACCAGACAAGAAGGCCGCGTTCTCGCTCAGAAGCGCGGATTGGCCCTCACGTGTGACACCGCGCACACTCTTTGGGTAAAGACTGCATCAAATAGTTTGTGATACCGTTCACGAGTCCCCGGAAAGAGCTGCCGGGCCGTAGTGCGACGGCCCGCCCGGTGCGAGGAATTCGCACCCCGTCCGGGGGACTACGCTCGTCCATGACGACACCCCTTGCCCCCGAAAAGCGGAGTTGCCGCCATGCCGTCCAACGACGTCCGGATCCTGATCCAGGCTGCCGTGCCCACCGCTGCCGTCGGTGCGGTCGCAGCCGCGATCGGCGGTGCCGTCGAGGGCGGCCAGGGAGTGACCGGCGGGGTCGTCGCGACGGCGCTCGTGATCCTGCTCATGGGGGTGGGTCTGTACGTCCTGCAGTGGACCGCCAAGTCGCTGCCGCATCTGTTCCAGGCCATGGGACTGATGATGTACATGGCGCAGATCCTGCTGATGTTCGTCTTCATCGCGCTCTTCAAGAACACGACGCTGTTCCACCCGAAGGTCTTCGCCCTCACGCTGCTCGTCTGCACCCTCACCTGGGTCGCCGCGCAGGCGCGGGCCCACATGAAGGCCAAGATCCCTTATGTGGAACCCGATTCGACGACGAGCCAGAAGAAGGAAACCCCGGGGCGTTCGTCGTGAGACGTAGGGCCGGGATAAAGGCGCATGGAAGACCCTGCTATCGTCCGTTGCCAACTGCGGCATCGCGGGCGCGGGCATCCGAGATGACGCCTGCCACATCGCGAGGCGAGATGCCCCACAGCCGCCCCCACATCCGTAACACCAGTCCCGTGCCGATCCGCGGCCCCGTGCCGCGCCGACACCACGAGGTTGCCGAATCCATGCGCCACGCCGAAGGAGCCCGCGGTGAGTGCTGACCCGACGCAGGTGCTCGCCTTCGAGACCGACTGCCACATCTTCGACGGCTGTGGCTTCCCGTCTCCCGGGCTGCACTCGTTCCTGTTCGAGCCCCTCTGGGGCGACGGCGACAGCAACCTGTACTTCAACAAGACGATGCTGCTGGCGCTGCTCGGCTCGATCGTCGTCCTCGGCTTCTTCTGGGCGGCCTTCCGGCGGCCCCAGGTCGTCCCCGGCAAGCTGCAGATGGTCGCCGAGACCGGCTACGACTTCGTCCGCCGCGGCATCGTCTACGAGACGATGGGCAAGCGCGAGGGCGAGAAGTACGTCCCGTTCATCGTCGCGATGTTCTTCTTCGTCTGGATGATGAACCTCTGGTCGATCATCCCGCTCGCCCAGTTCCCGGTGACCTCGGTCTTCGCCTACCCGCTGGGTCTCGCGCTGCTCGTCTACGTCGTGTGGGTCTCGCTGACCTTCAAGAAGCACGGTTTCGTCGGCGCCCTGAAGAACTTCACCGGCTACGACAAGTCGCTCGGCGCGGCGCTGCCGGTCGTCATGCTGATCGAGGCCTTCTCGAACCTGATCGTGCGGCCCTTCACCCACGCGGTGCGACTCTTCGCGAACATGTTCGCGGGCCACATCCTGATCGTGCTCTTCACCATCGCCAGCTGGTACCTGCTGAACGGCATCGGCATCGCCTACGCCGGCGTCTCGTTCCTGATGGTCCTGGTGATGACGCTGTTCGAGCTCTTCATCCAAGCCCTGCAGGCGTACGTCTTCGTCCTGCTGGCCTGTACTTACATCCAGGGCGCGCTCGCCGAGCACCACTGAGCGTCCCGCACCCGCCCCCCTAGTCGTCCGGTGGCGCACCCCCACCGGCCCGTGAAGAAAAGGAAGAACTGGCATGTCCCAGACCCTTGCCGCCGTCAGCGGTTCGATCGCTTCCATCGGCTACGGCATCGCCGCTTTCGGTCCCGGCATCGGCGTCGGCATCATCTTCGGTAAGGGCACCGAAGCCATCGCCCGCCAGCCCGAGGCCGCCGGCCTGATCCGCGCCAACCAGATCCTCGGCTTCGCCTTCTGTGAGGCGCTCGCCCTCATCGGCCTGGTCATGCCGTTCGTCTACGGCACGTGATCATCTGATCCACGACCGCCCCCCTAGACGAAAGGCACTCTGATATGAGCCCACTGCTTCATATCGCGGCTGAGGAGTTGCAGAACCCCCTCGTCCCGCCGATTCCCGAGCTCGTCATCGGCCTGCTCGCCTTCGTCATCGTCTTCGGCCTCCTCGCCAAGAAGCTCCTTCCGAACATCAACAAGGTTCTGGAGGAGCGCCGCGAGGCGATCGAGGGCGGGATCGAGAAGGCCGAGGCCGCCCAGACCGAGGCCCAGAGCGTGCTCGAGCAGTACAAGGCTCAGCTCGCCGAGGCCCGGCACGAGGCCGCGCGCCTGCGCCAGGAGGCGCAGGAGCAGGGCGCCGCGCTCATCGCCGAGATGCGCGCGGAGGGCCAGCGGCAGCGTGAAGAGATCATCGCCGCCGGTCACACGCAGGTCGAGGCCGACCGCAAGGCCGCGTCCGCGGCACTGCGCCAGGACATCGGCAGGCTCGCCACCGAACTGGCGGGCAAGCTCGTCGGCGAGTCCCTCGAGGACCACGCCCGGCAGAGCCGTGTGATCGACCGCTTCCTCGACCAGCTCGAGGAGAAGGCCGAGGCCGCGCGATGAACGGAGCGAGCCGCGAGGCCCTGGCAGCCGCACGTGAGCGGCTCGACGCGCTGACGGACTCCACGTCCGTGGACGCGGCGCAGCTCGCCGACGAGCTGGCCGCCGTCACCGCGCTGCTCGACCGCGAGGTCAGCTTGCGCCGGGTCCTCACCGACCCGGCGCAGGCCGCTGACGCCAAGGCCGGCCTGGCCGGACGCATCCTCGGCGGTCAGGTCGGCGGCCCGACCGCCGACCTGGTGGCCGGCACGGTGCGCTCCCGCTGGTCGCAGTCGCGCGACCTGGTGGACGCGCTGGAGGAGCTGGCCAACACGGCCGACTTCACCGCGGCCCAGCGGGCGGGCACGCTCGACGAGGTCGAGGACGAGCTGTTCCGGTTCGGCCGGATCGTCTCCTCCGACACCCAGCTGCGGGCCGCGCTGACCAACCGCGCCGCGAGCGCCTCGGCCAAGACCGAGCTGGTGCACAACCTGCTCGGCGGCCGGGTCAAGGCCACGACCGAGCGCCTGGTGACGCGCCTTGTCACCGCGCCGCGGGGACGTAGCCTGGAAGCGGGACTCGAGTCCCTGACCAGGCTCGCCGCCGAGCGTCGCAACCGCACGGTCGCCGTCGTCACCTCGGCGGTCCCGCTGAGCGACACGCAGAAGCGGCGTCTCGGCGCCGCGCTGGCGAAGCTCTACGGCCGTGAGATGCATCTCAACCTCGACGTGGACCCCGAGGTCCTGGGCGGGATCCGGGTGCGGGTCGGCGACGAGATCATCAACGGCTCGCTCGCGGACCGGCTCGAGGAAGCCGCCCGCCGCATGGCGAGCTAGCAGCAACTCCATAAGCATGACTACGGCCCGGGTTGGGCCGTGCAGAGGATTCACCTCTTATTGGGGGGAGTCCCCGACTCGTGGAATACCCCCCAAGTGAAACTTCGGGCCCAACAAGGAGAGCAGGGAACTCAGATGGCGGAGCTCACGATCCGGCCGGAGGAGATCCGGGACGCGCTGGAGAACTTCGTCCAGTCGTACAAGCCGGACGCGGCCTCGCGCGAGGAGGTCGGTACGGTCACCCTTGCCGGTGACGGCATCGCAAAGGTCGAGGGCCTGCCGTCGGCCATGGCCAACGAGCTGCTGAAGTTCGAGGACGGCACCCTCGGCCTCGCCCTCAACCTCGAGGAGCGGGAGATCGGTGCCATCGTCCTCGGTGAGTTCAGCGGCATCGAGGAGGGTCAGCCGGTCTCCCGCACCGGCGAGGTCCTGTCCGTCGCCGTGGGCGAGGGCTACCTCGGCCGTGTGGTGGACCCGCTCGGCAACCCGATCGACGGCCTCGGCGAGATCGAGACCGAGGGCCGCCGCGCCCTCGAACTGCAGGCCCCCACGGTCATGCAGCGCAAGTCGGTGCACGAGCCGATGGAGACGGGCTACAAGGCCGTCGACGCCATGACCCCGATCGGCCGTGGTCAGCGCCAGCTGATCATCGGCGACCGCCAGACCGGCAAGACCGCCCTGGCCGTCGACACGATCATCAACCAGCGTGACAACTGGCGCACCGGCGACCCGAAGAAGCAGGTCCGCTGCATCTACGTCGCCATCGGCCAGAAGGGCTCCACCATCGCGTCGGTCCGCCGCGCGCTGGAGGAGAACGGCGCGCTGGAGTACACGACCATCGTCGCCGCCCCGGCGTCCGACCCGGCCGGCTTCAAGTACCTGGCGCCGTACACCGGCTCCGCCATCGGCCAGCACTGGATGTACCAGGGCAAGCACGTCCTGATCATCTTCGACGACCTGTCGAAGCAGGCCGACGCCTACCGCGCCGTGTCGCTGCTGCTGCGCCGCCCGCCGGGCCGCGAGGCCTACCCGGGTGACGTCTTCTACCTGCACTCCCGGCTGCTGGAGCGCTGCGCCAAGCTCTCCGACGACATGGGTGCCGGCTCGATGACGGGTCTGCCGATCGTCGAGACCAAGGCCAACGACGTCTCGGCGTTCATCCCGACCAACGTCATCTCCATCACCGACGGCCAGTGCTTCCTGGAGTCCGACCTGTTCAACGCCGGCCAGCGTCCGGCCCTGAACGTCGGTATCTCGGTCTCCCGCGTCGGTGGCTCCGCCCAGCACAAGGCGATGAAGCAGGTCTCCGGCCGTCTGCGCGTGGACCTCGCCCAGTTCCGCGAGCTGGAGGCGTTCGCCGCCTTCGGTTCCGACCTGGACGCCGCGTCGAAGGCGCAGCTGGAGCGGGGTCAGCGCATGGTCGAGCTGCTGAAGCAGGACCAGTACCAGCCGATGGCCACCGAGGACCAGGTCGTCTCCGTCTGGGCCGGCACCACCGGGAAGATGGACGACGTCCCGGTCGCCGACGTCCGCCGCTTCGAGAGGGAACTGCTGGAGTACCTGCACCGCCAGGAGCAGGGCCTCATGACCTCCATCCGCGAGGGCGGCAAGATGTCCGACGACACCCTGCAGGCCGTCGCCGAGGCGATCGCTGCCTTCAAGAAGCAGTTCGAGACGAGCGACGGCAAGCTGCTCGGCGAGGACGCCCCGGCCGCTGCCGCCAAGTGACGTAAGGAAGGGACCTGACTCATGGGAGCTCAGCTCCGGGTCTACAAGCGTCGCATCCGATCCGTCACCGCGACCAAGAAGATCACCAAGGCGATGGAGATGATCGCCGCCTCGCGCGTCGTCAAGGCGCAGCGCAAGGTGGCGGCCTCCACGCCGTACGCGCAGGAACTCACCCGCGCGGTCACGGCGGTCGGTACCGGTTCGGACGTCAAGCACCCGCTGACCACGGAGGCGGAGACCCCGACCCGTGCCGCGGTCCTGCTCCTCACGAGCGACCGCGGTCTGGCCGGTGCCTTCAACGCCAATGCCATCAAGGCGGCGGAGCAGCTGACCGAGCGCCTGGAGCGCGAGGGCAAGCAGGTCGACACGTACATCGTCGGCCGCCGCGGTGTCGCCCACTACAACTTCCGCGAGCGCACGGTCGCGGAGTCGTTCACGGGCTTCACCGACGAGCCCTCGTACGCGGACGCCAAGAAGGTCGCGGCCCCGCTGATCGAGGCCATCGAGAAGGAGACGGCGGACGGGGGTGTGGACGAACTCCACATCGTCTACACCGAGTTCGTCTCGATGATGACGCAGACGGCGGTCGGCTCCCGGCTGCTCCCGCTGCGCCTCGAGGAGGTCGCTCAGGAGTCGGCGACGAAGGACGAGGTCCTTCCGCTGTACGACTTCGAGCCCTCGGCGGAGGATGTCCTCGACGCCCTGCTGCCGCGCTACGTCGAGAGCCGCATCTACAACGCGCTGCTCCAGTCGGCCGCCTCGAAGCACGCCGCCACGCGGCGCGCGATGAAGTCGGCCACCGACAACGCGGGTGAGCTGATCAACACGCTCTCCCGTCTTGCCAACGCGGCCCGCCAGGCCGAAATCACCCAGGAAATCAGCGAGATCGTCGGTGGCGCGAGCGCACTGGCCGACGCGACCGCGGGGAGTGACAACTAATGACCACCACTGTTGAGCCGACCGCTGCGTCGGGCGTGGCCACCGGCCGCGTCGCGCGGGTCATCGGCCCGGTCGTCGACGTGGAGTTCCCCGTCGACGCGATGCCGGACATCTACAACGCCCTGCACGTCGAGGTCTCCGACCCGGCGAACGAGGGCGCGAAGAAGACGCTGACCCTGGAAGTCGCCCAGCACCTGGGCGAGGGCCTGGTCCGCACCATCTCCATGCAGCCCACCGACGGCCTGGTCCGCCAGGCCCCGGTGACCGACACGGGCGCCGCCATCTCCGTGCCGGTCGGCGACTTCACCAAGGGCAAGGTGTTCAACACCCTCGGTGAGGTGCTCAACGTCGACGAGTCGTACGACGGCGAGCGCTGGCCGATCCACCGCAAGGCGCCGAACTTCGACGAGCTCGAGTCGAAGACCGAGATGTTCGAGACCGGCGTGAAGGTCATCGACCTCCTCACCCCGTACGTCAAGGGCGGCAAGATCGGTCTGTTCGGCGGCGCCGGCGTCGGCAAGACGGTGCTCATCCAGGAGATGATCTACCGCGTCGCCAACAACCACGACGGTGTGTCGGTGTTCGCCGGTGTCGGTGAGCGCACCCGTGAGGGCAACGACCTCATCGACGAGATGAGCGAGTCGGGCGTCATCGACAAGACCGCCCTGGTCTTCGGCCAGATGGACGAGCCCCCGGGCACCCGTCTGCGCGTCGCGCTGGCCGGCCTCACCATGGCCGAGTACTTCCGCGACGTCCAGAAGCAGGACGTGCTGTTCTTCATCGACAACATCTTCCGCTTCACCCAGGCCGGTTCCGAGGTGTCGACCCTGCTCGGCCGCATGCCCTCCGCGGTGGGCTACCAGCCGAACCTGGCCGACGAGATGGGTCTCCTCCAGGAGCGCATCACCTCGACCCGCGGTCACTCGATCACCTCGATGCAGGCGATCTACGTCCCCGCGGACGACCTGACCGACCCGGCCCCGGCCACCACCTTCGCCCACCTCGACGCGACGACGGTGCTCTCCCGTCCGATCTCGGAGAAGGGCATCTACCCGGCCGTGGACCCGCTGGACTCCACGTCCCGCATCCTGGACCCGCGCTACATCGCGCAGGACCACTACAACGCGGCCATGCGCGTGAAGAACATCCTGCAGAAGTACAAGGACCTGCAGGACATCATCGCGATCCTCGGTATCGACGAGCTCGGCGAGGAGGACAAGCTCGTCGTCCACCGTGCCCGTCGCGTGGAGCGCTTCCTGTCCCAGAACACCCACGTCGCCAAGCAGTTCACCGGCGTGGACGGTTCGGACGTGCCGCTGGACGAGTCGATCGCCGCGTTCAACGCGATCTGCGACGGTGAGTACGACCACTTCCCGGAGCAGGCGTTCTTCATGTGCGGTGGCATCGAGGACCTGAAGAAGAACGCGAAGGAGCTGGGCGTCTCCTGAGCCCCGCGTTCACCGTGGGCCCGCGGGCCCACACCTGAGGGGGCGGGTGCGTCCCGCCCCCTCTTCCACGCCCACTAGACTTGTAACCAACACCCGGCAGACCCGCCGGGTGGTGACCCGAGGAGCCACCTTGGCTGCTGAGCTGCACGTCGCGCTGGTCGCGGCCGACCGAGAGGTCTGGTCCGGCGAGGCCACCCTGGTCGTCGCGCGCACCACGTCCGGCGACATCGGCGTCATGCCCGGTCACCAGCCGCTGCTCGGTGTGCTGGAGTCGGGCCCGGTGACCATCCGCAGGAACGACGGTGAGACGGTCGTCGCCGCGGTGCACGGCGGTTTCATCTCGTTCGCGGACAACAAGCTGTCGCTGCTGGCGGAGATCGCCGAGCTCTCGGACGAGATCGACGTCCAGCGTGCGGAGCGGGCGCTCGAGCGCGCGAAGTCGGAGGCCGACGCCCCGGCGGAGCGCCGCGCGGACGTCCGTCTGCGGGCGGCGACGACGACGCGCTGAGCCATGGGAGGCACCGCCCGGGCTGTCCAGGCACCGGGGGATCGGTGCGATGACGTCACTCAGCCGCGGCCGGCACCGGAGCGATCCGGAGCCGGCCGCGGCTGAGGCAGATCTGGATGATTTTTCCGTTCCGTTACCTAGGAGACGAGGAGGTCGGTGTCGATGGTCCTCGCTCTGACTGTGTGCGGAATCGTCGTGGCGCTCGTGGTGGTGGGGCTCTTCGTCTTCGGACTGCGCCGCCGCCTCATCCAGCGGTCCGGCGGAACGTTCGACTGCAGCCTGCGCTGGGACGCCCCCGCGGAGGGCGACGCCGGGGGCAAGGGCTGGGCCTACGGGGTGGCCCGCTACAACGGTGACCGGGTCGAGTGGTTCCGGGTGTTCTCCTACGCTCCCCGCCCGCGCCGCGTCCTGGAGCGCTCCGCGATCGAGGTGGCCGGCCGCCGCGTCCCGGAGGGCGAGGAGGAGCTGGCCCTGCTGTCCGACTCCGTGATCCTCGCCTGCCTGCACCGGGGCACCCGTCTGGAGCTCGCCATGAGCGAGGACGCGCTGACCGGTTTCCTCGCCTGGCTCGAGGCGGCCCCGCCCGGGCAGCGGGTGAACGTCGCGTAGGGCGACCGCCTGGAGCGGCGTTCGGGCCCCGCTGCGGGCGGGGCCGCGTCCCTTTGGCGGCGGACCCGCCGGGTCCGGGACGGTGGTCGGAGCGGCTGGTCCACGGCGTGCCCCCGGCAGCCGAGCCGCCGGGGAGGAGGAAGACGGCACAACCGCGTCCGCCCTCCCCCGGAGGAGTCCCGGGGGAGGGCGGACGCGGTCTGACCACGTGCCCGGCCGTGTGTTCCGGCCGGCTACTTCAGTCCGCCGTCGATGGCGCTCACCAGCTCGCCGTTGGCGGTGTCACCGCTGAACTCCCAGAAGAAGGCGCCGCCCAGGCCCTGGCTCTTGGCCCAGGACATCTTCCCGGCGATCGTCGACGGGGTGTCGTAGGACCACCAGTTGGTGCCGCAGTGCGCGTACGCCGTGCCGGCGACGGTGCCGGTGACCGGGCAGCTGTTCTTGAGGATCTTGTAGTCCTCGATGCCCGCCTCGTAGGTGCCGGGGGCCGCGCCGGTCGCCGAGCCGCCCGGGGCGGACTGGGTGACGCCGGTCCAGCCGCGGCCGTAGAAGCCGATGCCGAGCAGCAGCTTGCTCGCCGGGACGCCCTTCGCCTTCAGCTTCGCGATCGCGGCGGCCGAGTTGAAGCCCTCGTGCGGGATGCCGGCGTACGACGTCAGCGGCGAGTGCGGGGCCGTCGGGCCGTCCGCGTCGAAGGCGCCGAAGTAGTCGTACGTCATCACGTTGTACCAGTCGAGGTACTGCGCGGCGCCGCCGTAGTCGGCCGCGTCGATCTTGCCGCCGTCGGAGCCGTCGGCGGTGATGGCCGCGGTGACCAGGTAGTCCTCGCCGAACTCGGCGCGCAGGGCCTGGGAGAGGTTCCTGAAGGCCGCCGGGCCGCTGCTGTCGCAGGTGAGACCGCAGGCGTTCGGGTACTCCCAGTCGATGTCGATGCCGTCGAACACGTCGGCCCAGCGCGGGTCCTCCACGACCTGCTTGCAGGACCTGGCGAACGCGGCCGGGTTCTGCGCGGCCTGGCCGAAGCCGGTGGAGTAGGTCCAGCCGCCGAAGGAGTACAGCACCTTGATGTGCGGGTACTTCGCCTTCAGCTGGCGCAGCTGGTTGAAGGTGCCGCGCAGCGGCTGGTCCCAGGTGTCGGCGGTGCCGCTGACGGACTGGTCGGCGGTGTAGGCCTTCTCGTAGGCGGCGAAGGTGTCGTCGACGGTGCACTGACCGTTCTTGACGTTGCCGAACGCGTAGTTGATGTGGGTGATCTTCGAGGCCGAGCCGGACGTCACCAGGTTCTTGACGTGGTAGTTGCGGCCGTAGACGCCCCACTCGGTGAAGTAACCGAGATTGATCTTGCCGCCGGGGGGCGGCTCCTCGGTGCTGCCGGTGGTGCGGACCCGGACCGCGCCGCTGACGGGGCCGGTCTGGTCGGCGGTGTCGCGCGCCTGCACGGTGTAGGAGTAGTCGGTGCCCTTGGTGAGCCCGGTGTCCGTGTACGACGTGCCGGTCACGGTGGCGACCCTGGCGCCGTCGCGCAGCACGTCGTAGTTCTTGACGCCCTTGTCGTCGGTGGCCGCGGCCCAGGACAGCCGCACCGAGGTGTCGGTGACGTTCGAGGCGGTGGGGGTGCCGGGCGCGGAGGGGGCCTTGTCGCCGGGGACGGAGGTGCCGTCGCAGCTGCCGCCGTTGAGCTTGCAGCCGGACGGGGAGCCGGAGCCGGAGCCGTTGAAGCCGAAGGAGACCGACGCCCCGGGGGCGAGGGTGCCGTTCCAGCCGACGTTCTTGGCGGTCCAGTGGTCACCGGAGTTGGTGACCGTGGCGTCCCAGGCGGAGGTGACCTTGGTGCCGGAGGGGAAGTCCCACTCGACGGTCCACGAGCTGAGGGGGGTGGTGCCGGTGTTCTTCACCGTCCACTTGCCCTCGAAGCCGGAGCCCCAGTCCTGGGTCTTGGTGTAGGTGGCGGTGGCGGAGCCGGCCGCCTGGGCGGGACTCGCGAGGGCGACGAGCCCGGGGAGGGGGAGCAGCAGGGTCGCGAGACCTGCCGCGGCTTTGTGTCTGAAGCGCATGGTGCGCCTCCTCTGGTGATTGCGCCGCCGGCGCAACGGGGATGTCGGGGTGGACATGACTGAGCCATCACGCCCACGGTGCCGCGAGGATAGAAAGGTCTGGACCACGGGTCAATAGGTCTGGACCACCTCGCCGCTTCCGGATCAGATCCCCAACTCCTGCGCCAGCACGGCGGCTTGCACCCGGCTGCGCAGCTCCAGCTTGCCCAGCAGTCGGCTGACGTGCGTCTTCACCGTGCCCTCCGCCATGTCGAGGCGGTCCGCGATGCCGGCGTTGGACAGGCCCTCGCCGAGGCAGGAGAGCACCTCGCGCTCGCGCCGGGTGAGGGACTCCAGCACCGCCGGGTCGGCCGCCGCCCCCCGGGCCGGCTTCGCGGCGAACTCGGCGATCAGCCGCCGGGTGACGGCCGGGGCGACGATCCCCTCCCCGCGCGCCACCGTGCGCACCGCCGCGATCAGGTCCTTCGCCTCCGTGTTCTTCAGCAGGAACCCGGCGGCCCCGGCCCTGAGCGCCCCGAAGACGTACTCGTCCAGGTCGAAGGTGGTCAGCACCAGCACGTCGGCGAGCCGTTCGCCGACCACCCGCCGGGTCGCCGACACCCCGTCCAGACGCGGCATCTGCACGTCCATCAGCACCAGGTCCGGGCGCAGTTCACGGGCGAGCGCCACCGCCTGCTCGCCGTCCGCGGCCTCGCCGACCACCTCGACGTCGGGCGCGCTGCGCAGGATGAGGACCAGGCCGGCGCGGACGGCTGACTGGTCCTCGGCGACCAGGACGCGGATCATCGGTTCTCTCCTCGGGCGGTGTCGGTGAGGGGGAGGGCGGCGCGGACGGTCCAGACCTTGCCGTCCGCGGGGTCCGGGGCGTCCTCGGGGCCCGCGTCGAAGGTGCCGTGCAGCAGGGCGGCCCGCTCCCGCATCCCGATCAGACCGGCCCCGGAACCCGGCGCGCGCGGGGCGTCCCGGCCGCCGTGGGGACTGGTCACGCGGAGCTCGAGGACGCCGTCCCGCTCGCGCAGCCGCACCGTGACCCTCCCCGGCGCGGCGTGCTTCAGCGCGTTCGTCAGCGACTCCTGCACGATCCTGTACGCGGCGAGCTCGACCGGTGCGGGGACGGCGCCGTGCGCGGCGTCGAGGGCGACGTCCAGACCGTTGGCGCGGGCGCCCTCCACCAGGGCGCCGAGGCCGTCGAGGGTCGGGGTCGCGGCCGGCTCCCGGTCGTCGGCGCCCTCCCGCAGGATGCCGATCAGGCGGCGCATCTCGGACAGCCCCTGGACGCTGTTCTCCCGGATCACGGCGAGGGCCTCCCTGGAGGTCCCGGGGTCGTCCAGGGAGAGCGCGGCCGTGGAGTGGATGGCGATCGCGGAGAGGTGGTTGGCCACCACGTCGTGCAACTCCCGCGCCATCCGGGAGCGCTCCGCGGCCACCGCCTGGGTGCGGTCCATCTCCGCGAGCAGCGCGGTCTGCTCGGCCCGCAGCCGCGCGGCCTCGGCGGCGTCCCGGTGGTTGCGCACGATGAGGCCGGTCGACGCGGGCCCGAACGCGACGACGCCGACGAGGAACCCGATCAGCAGCGCCTCGGGCTCCCGCAGCACGGCGTACGGCACCAGCGCGCCGGCGATGCTGAGCAGGCCGGTGATCCGCGGGATGCGGCGGGCGGCGCCGGGCGGGCCGTACAGGACGGCGGCGTACATCAGGTCGGTGTACATCGCGACCGTGGCGATGCTGCCCCGGGTCAGGGTGTCCGCGGCCAGCGCCAGGGTGCCGACGAGCAGCGCGGTGCGCGGGGCGGAGCGGCGCAGCAGCTCGCAGCCGGACATGACGAGGAGCGGCAGCAGGAGGGACCAGCGGCCGTCGAGGAGCACGATCGGGTCGTCGGCCCGCCGGACGCCGAGGCCGAAGCCCCACAGCAGCAGCCCGCCGAGCAGCCCGGCGAGCGCGGCCCACACGTCGAAGCGGTGCGGGCGGGGCAGTCGTGGGGCCATGGGACCATCCAACACGGTGCGCGCGCCCGGCGCCTGGTCCCCGGGAAGGGTCCCGGACTGCATCCTTCGATGTACCGCGGGTTCGTCGGCGGCGACGACGAAAACCGCCGGTCCGCACGGGAGCCTGGAAGGGTGACCGAGAGGAGCGAACCGTGATCGCCGTCCTGATCGCCGCCTGCGAGATCGGCTTCTGGGTGCTGCTGGCCGCCGGACTGGCCTGCCGCTACCTGCTGCGGATGCCGCGCACCGGGCTGGCGCTGCTGCTGTGCGAGCCGCTGCTGGAGGTCGTCCTGCTGGTCGTCACCGCGCTGGACCTGAGGAACGGCGCCGAGCCGAACTGGACGCACGGCCTGGCCGCGCTCTACATCGGCTACACCGTCGGCCACGGCCACCGCACGGTGAAGTGGCTCGACGGCCACGCGGCGCACCGCCTGGCCGGTGCTCCGAGGCCCCCCGGCCCGCCGCGGTACGGACTGGCCCGCGCCCGGCACGAGACCAAGGTCTGGCTGGGCACGCTGCTGGGCGCCGCCGTGGCGACCGCGCTGCTCCAGATCGCCGTCTGGTACGTCGGGGACCCGGGCCGCACCACCTCCCTGGAGGACTGGCGCCACGTCGCCTGGCGCGCCGCCGGCATCCACGGGCTGATCGCCCTGGCCTACTGGATCTGGCCGAAGAAGGCCCCGGCGGGCGCGCCGGAGGCCGGCCGTGGAACCCACAGGGAGAAGGTGGACCGGTGAGCCGGGCGTCCGGGAACCTCCTCGCGGGGGCCGCCACCCTGCTGGTGGGCCTGGCCCTGTGGCGGTTCGCCCGGGGGGTGGAGCTGCCGCTGGTCACCCCCACCAAGGTGGGGGTGGTGCTGATGTGCGCCGGCGGCGCGGAGATCCTGCTGGGCCTGTACCGGGCCGCGCGGGCCCCGGGTTCCCGGTAGGGCTCAGCGCTCCCCGCCCGGCACCCACAGCACGTCGCCGGTCTCCTTGTTCGCGATGCGGGCCAGGATGAACAGCAGGTCCGAGAGGCGGTTCAGGTAGGTCGCGGTGAGCGGGTTCATGGTCTCGCCGTGCGCCTCCAGCGCGGCCCACGTCGACCGCTCGGCCCGCCGCACCACCGTGCAGGCCTGGTGCAGCAGGGCCGCGCCCGGCGTCCCGCCCGGCAGGATGAAGGAGCGCAGCTTCTCCAGCCGCTCGTTGAAGCGGTCGCAATCCGCCTCCAGCCGGTCCACGTAGAACTGCTCGACCCGCAGCGGCGGGAACTCGGGGTTCTCCACCACCGGCGTCGACAGGTCCGCGCCGACGTCGAACAGGTCGTTCTGGACGCGGGTGAGGACCGCGACGACCTCCTCCTCCAGACCGCCCAGCGCGATCGCCGTGCCGATCACCGCGTTCGCCTCGTTGGCGTCGGCGTAGGCGGAGATCCGCAGGTCGGTCTTGGGGACCCGGCTCATGTCACCGAGGTTGGTGGTGCCCTTGTCGCCGGTCCGGGTGTAGATGCGCGTCAGATTGACCATGCGGCCAGCCTAGTGACGCTCCGGCCGTCCGGACCGGTGTGTGCCCGTCGTCACGGCGGGCGCGCACCGGTCCGGACGGCCGCCGGAACGCCGTACGGCGCGGCGGCCGCCCCGCCCCGCAGAGCGGGAGGGCCCCGGTCGCGCCGTACGGGACGGCCCGTGCCGCGCTCCGGTGTGATGTCCGTCATGTGAGACGTGACGCGCGTTACTTACCGGTCACACGGCCCCTCCCGGGCGCTAGTGTCCGCTCCTGGAGAACAACGACAGCGCGTATCAGGGGAGTCGCACAGTGGCACGCAAGCTCGCCGTCATCGGGGCCGGCCTCATGGGGTCCGGCATCGCCCAGGTCTCCGCCCAGGCGGGCTGGGACGTCGTCCTGCGCGACGTCACCGACGAGGCGCTCACCCGGGGCACCGACGGGATCAAGGCGTCGTACGACAAGTTCGTGGGCAAGGGCAGGCTGGCGGCGGACGACGCCGAGGCCGCCCTCGCCCGGATCACCGCGACCACCGACCTGGACGCCTGTGCGGACGCGGACATCGTGGTCGAGGCCGTGTTCGAGAAGCTCGACGTGAAGCACGAGATCTTCCGCGCCCTCGACGAGATCGTGCGCGAGGACGCCGTGCTCGCCTCCAACACCTCCGCCATCCCGATCACCAAGATCGCGGCCGTGACGGAGCGCCCGGAGCGGGTCGTCGGCACCCACTTCTTCTCCCCGGTGCCGATGATGCAGCTGTGCGAACTGGTCCGCGGCTACAAGACCAGCGACGAAACCCTCGCCAGGGCCCGGGAGTTCGCCGAGTCGGTCGGCAAGACCTGCATCGTCGTCAACCGCGACGTCGCCGGCTTCGTGACCACCCGTCTGATCTGCGCCCTCGTCGTCGAGGCCGCGAAGCTGTACGAGTCGGGCGTGGCGAGTGCCGAGGACATCGACCTGGCGTGCAAGCTGGGTTTCGGGCACGCCATGGGGCCGCTGGCCACCGCCGACCTCACCGGCGTGGACATCCTGCTGCACGCCACGAGCAACATCTACACCGAGTCGCAGGACGAGAAGTTCGCCGCTCCCGAATTGATGCGCCGGATGGTTGACGCCGGTGACATCGGCCGCAAGAGCGGGCAGGGCTTCTACGAGCACTGACACCGCGTACTCACCCCGGCGTGCATCACACGCCGGGGTGAATTGGGTATCGGTTCGCTCACGGCGAGCAACTTCCGGCGCCTCCGCGGAGTCAGAGGTTGCATCACCGGCATCGAACGCGGAGCTACGAGACGCACGCACGGGGAGCGCATATGTACATCAGGGGCGACCACGCCGAGCTGGTCGTCGGGGGCCGCCTCGACGTCCGCAGCGCGGCGGACGCCCGTACGGTCCTGCACTCGGCCGTCGACGACGGAGCCGGCGACCTGGTGCTGGACCTGTCCGAACTGGACTCCTGGGACGCCACCGGACTCGGCGTGATCATGGGGGCCCACCGGCGGGCCGGCCGCTGCGGCCGGCGGCTGGTGCTGCGCGGCGTCCCGCCGCAGATGCAGCGCCTGCTGGTGGCCACCAGGCTGCACCGGATCCTGGCGATCGAGGGAGGCCTCGGGGTGGACATGCTGCCCCGGGTGTGAGGCCCGCGAGGGTGGGAACCGGACCACCGGCACCACTCACACCGGCCTCGGCGAACCGCGCGACGCACGCACAATCCTCACGAGACCGTGACGTCCCGGACGGCGCGGCACCCCGGACTGTCGTGGATACTGAGCCAAGGTTTAAGGTGCGGCTGCCCGCTGCCTCGTGACCCTCGAGCGGGCCCGGACCAGAAGCGACAGCGCGGTGTGCGGCAAGGCCGGGAGGGGCTCTGGGAACTGTCGGACTCACGACAGGAGGGAGTCCGACGACAGGACCCGGGCACACGACGCTTTTGGGGGCTAGGACCTATGGACCCGAACACCAGGGGACCCGAGGAGTACGGCCACGACGGTGGAGGTGCCTCCCGGCCGTGGGGATCCCCCCGCTCGAGCGGAGCCGAGAGCGGGGGAGGAACCGGGACCGGAGGGGACCCCACGCCACGTCAGCGCCCTCCCAGGGATTCCCTCACGTCCGACTTCGGCCAGCACGCACCGGCGCTCGCCCGCACGGTGCAGCTCGTCTCCGGCGACTTCCTGCTCACCGTCAACCCCGTCGACGGCAGCGAGATCGAGCCCTGCCCGCCCGCCGAACGGCCCGCCCGCCCCGTCAAGCTCGACGAGGCCGGACGCGCCGGGGCCGAGCGGGCCGCCAGGCCGCCCGTCCCGCCGGGTCCGGGACAGC
This sequence comes from Streptomyces sp. NPDC034670, assembly GCF_055574875.1. NCBI lineage: Bacteria > Bacillati > Actinomycetota > Actinomycetes > Kitasatosporales > Streptomycetaceae > Streptomyces > Streptomyces sp. NPDC034670. Next base: position 49,980 of record NZ_JBVITR010000024.1, on the reverse strand, counting down.
CCGCGCTGCCGCTGCTGGCCCGTCAGGAGGAGCGCGAGAAGCTGGTGCGGCTGCTCGCCCGCGGCCGCTCCGTCCGCCTCACCGGCCCCGGCGGCTCCGGCCGCACGCGGCTCCTCGACGTCGTCGCCGAGGACTGCGCCGACCTCGCCCCCGACGGCGTCGTCCGGCTGAACGGCCACCGCCGCTCGGCCGACGACCTGCTGCACGAGCTGTTCCACGCCGTCCACGACGCCCCGCTGCACCGCCCGGACCGGGACGAACTGGTGGACTGCGTCCGTGAGATCGGGGCCGTCGTCGTCCTCGACGACCTCGAGTTCGGCGGCACCGCGCTCGACGAGCTGCTGGACGCCACGCCCGAGTGCGCCTTCCTGTTCGCCGCCACCCCGGACGTGCCCGGCCCGTCCGACGGGTCCGGCGTCGAGGAGGTCGTCCTCGGCGGGCTCGACCGCGCGGCGGGACTCGAGCTGCTGGAACACGCCGTCGGCCGCCGCCTCACCGAGGACGAGTCGAACTGGGCCGGCGACCTCTGGTTCGAGTCCGAGGGCCTGCCCCTGCGCTTCGTCCAGGCCGGTGCCCTGCTGCGGCAGCGCGACCGGCTGCGGGCCGGCGCCGGCGCCGTCGACGAGTTCGGCGTCTTCGAGGACGCCCGGCCCGAGGACGAGGTGCCGTACGACGCCGCCCCCGAGGACGAGGTGCCGCTGCCCGCGCTCGGCGAGGCCGCCGCCCCCGCCCCGCTGCTCGCCTCCCGGCTCAGCGCCGCCGCCCGCGCCACCCTGCGGTTCGCCGTCGCGCTCGGCGGCGAGGTGCCCCACCAGGCGCACCTGCCCGCCCTGGTGGGCGACACCCACGCCGACGCCGCGCTCGGCGAGCTGACCGCCTGCGGACTGGTCTCCCCGGTCGGCTCCCGCTACCGGCTCGCCGCCGGGGTGCCGGCCCAGCTGGAGGCCGCCGGGTACGCCGACGGGGCCGAGACCCGGATCCGTGCCGCCGCCGAGCACTACGCCTGGTGGGCCGGGCACCCCTCGGTGACCCCGGAGCGGGTGTGCGCCGAGGCCGACGCGGTGCTCGTCGCGCTGTCGCCGCTCACCACGGCCGCCCCCGAGGGCGAGCCGGGCACGGCCGTGCGGCTGGCCCGCGCCGCCGCCCCCGCCTTCGCCGCGGGCCTGCACTGGAGCGCCTGGGAGAAGGCGCTGCGGGCCGGTGCGGAGGCCGCCCGGCTCGCCGGGGACGTACCGGAACAGGCCTACTTCCACCACGAGCTCGGCGTCCACGCCCTGTGCGCCGGGCAGCTCGACCGGGCCCGGGCCGAACTGGAGGCGTCCGTCGGCCTGCGCGGCGCCCTCGCCGACAAGCGCGGCACCGTCGCCGGCCGCCGTGCGCTGGCCCTGGTCGCCGACCGCTCGGGAACCCCGCTGGCACTCGCGCCGATCGCCGGGGACGAGGTGCCCGAGACCCACGCCGAGGAGTCGGTCCCGCCGCCCCGCAAGGCGCCCACGGCCTTCCCGGCGCTCCAGCCGCCCGCCGACACCGCCCTGGTCGCCCACCGCGCCGCGCCCCGGCCCAGGCCCACGCCGTCGGGCCGGGCGGGCGGCGGGCTGAGGAGCCTGGCCCGGCGCAACCTCGTGGCGGCCGGCGCGGGCGCGCTGCTCGTCGCCGTGCTGGGCACCGTGGTCACCCTCGGCGCCACCTCGGACAGCGACGCCGGCAGTCCGTCGGAGAACGTCGGCGTCAACCCGTCCGCGAGCCAGGGCGCCGACGACGGCAGCCTGGGCGCCGACCCGGCGGCCGGACCGGACAGCGACACCGGCGAGGCCACCAGCCGGCCGGCCGACCCGGGCCCGGACGGCACCCCGGGAACCTCCGACGACCCGACGCCCACGGCCACGGCCACCGAGGCGGACGAGCCGTCGGACGGCCCGAGCGGCACGACGGAGCCGGACGGCCCCTCGAAGTCGCCGACGAAGTCCCCGACGACCTCCCAGCCGCCGAAGACGAGCGGCCCGCCCCCCTCCTCGCCGTCCCCCGACCCGACCACGCCCACGGAGGAGCCGACCGAGACCACGCCCACGGAGGAACCGACCGAGACCACGCCCACGGAGGAGCCGTCCACCAGCGACTCCGCCGGCGGCCCCGCCTCGTCCTCCCCGGCCGGGACGAGCAGCTCGGCGAGCGCCCCGGAGAGCAGTAGCAGTGACGCCGGCACGCCCGGCGGCCCGGAGACGGTGATCTGACGGCACGGCGGAGGGCCGGGTTCCCGACGGAACCCGGCCCTCGCGTCCGTGGCGGTGTCGCGCGCGGCGCGCGTCAGAACAGCCGCAGCTTGTCGTCCTCGATGCCCCGCAGCGCGTCGTAGTCGAGGACCTGGCAGCCGATGCCCCGGTCCGTGGCGAGCACGCGGGCCTGCGGTTTGATCTCCTGGGCGGCGAAGATGCCGCGCACCGGGGCGAGATGGGGATCGCGGTTCAGCAGCTCCAGGTAGCGCGTGAGCTGCTCCACGCCGTCGATCTCGCCGCGCCGCTTGATCTCCACCGCCACGGTCCGCCCCTCCGCGTCCCGGCACAGGATGTCGACGGGGCCGATGGCGGTCATGTACTCGCGGCGGATGAGGGTGTAGCCCTCGCCGAGGGTCTCGATGCGGTCGGCGAGCAGTTCCTGGAGGTGCGCTTCCACGCCGTCCTTGATCAGGCCGGGATCGACGCCCAGTTCGTGCGAGGAGTCGTGGAGGATCTCCTCCATCGTAATGATGAGCTTCTCGCCCGCCTTGTTGACGACGGTCCAGACGCCCTCCTCCTCGCCGGTGCCCTCCTTGAGGGTGCAGGGCGGCGACATCCAGTTCAGGGGCTTGTAGGCACGGTCATCGGCGTGGATCGAGACGCTGCCGTCCGCCTTGACCAGGATCAGACGGGGCGCCGAGGGCAGGTGCGCGGTGAGCCGTCCGGCGTAGTCCACGGAGCAGCGGGCAATGACGAGACGCATGGTCGGCAACGCTACTCGACCGGCCCGCCCCGGCGCGATCCGCACCCGTGGCGGTTCCCTGGTGCCTCAGAGGCACGTCCTGTATCTCCTGGAAAACGCGTGTTCGGCGGTGGCCGATTACCGGCCCACAGGAAGTTCCGCATCCGGGCATTCTCCTGGTGCCGCCACGGTCCGATGCTTACGGTATTGAACGGGAGGTCGCGAGATGTGTACGCAGCGTGCCCGGTATCGCGGGCTCCTTTATCCGTCAGGCAACCCCTGCTCGTCGGGGGTGCGAGAGGAGAACCCATGTCGCTCGACGTCTCACCGGCCCTACTCGAACAGGCCGAGCGAGGCGAGGTCGACGAAGCCGCCTTCGTCGACTGCGTCCGGACCTCCCTGCCCTACGCGTGGGAGATGATCAGCTCCCTGGTGGCCCAGCTGAAGGTGGACGGTGGAGCATTCGCCGACAACCAGACGCCCCCGCCGGACGAGCAGGCACGCGGTCAGCTGCTGCGTGCGCTAGCGAGTGACGCGATACGGGGTGCGCTGCAACGGCACTTCGGTGTCCGGCTGGCCTTCCAGAACTGCCACCGGGTGGCCGTGTTCCCGCTCGACCCCTCGGTCGACGAGACGCTGGACCGCTTCACCTCGGTCCGCAGCCAGCTGCTGAACCAGTCGCCGGAACTGCGCGACTGCTGAGCGCTCCACCGTTCGCTTGCCGCTCCGTACGCGGAAGGTGCAGTGCGTACCGGGGCGGCAAGCCTTGCGCGGAACCCCGGCTCGCTCAGTCGAGTTGGGGCAGCACCTCGGCCCCGAGCCGCCGGACGTTCTCCTCGGTCGCCGCCAGGTCCCCCGACCCCTCGACGAGCAGGGCGAAACGGGAGATCCCGGTCCGCTCGCTGGTCGCCGCGAGCCGGTCGGCGCACAGCCGCGGGGGGCCCACCGGGTGCAGCGCGCAGAGCAGTTCGGTGTACGCCAGCGGGTCGCGCATCCGCCGCTGCCGGCCGTCCACCGTGACGTGCGCCTCCAGGCCCTGGCGCAGCCAGCCCGGCATCACCTTCGTCAGCGTCTCCACCGCGTCCGTGCGCCGGTCCGCGATCTGGCAGACGCCGGCCGAGACGTGGGGGGCGCGGCGGACCTCCTCGGCCGGCCGCCCGCACGCACGCGCGTGCTGCCGCCACAGGGCGACCATCTCGGCCTTCTCCTCGTCCCCGACGTGCATCCCGAGCAGCATCGGCAGCCCGCGCTCGGCGGCCAGCCGTACGCTCGCCGGGGAGGTGCAGGCGACCACGACCTCGGGGCCGCCGACCTCGGTGAGCGCCTCCGACGGGCGCGGCACGACCGGGACCGCACGGAAGCGGAAGCGCTCGCCGGCGGCCCCGACGGACGGCTCGCGCAGCCAGCGCACCAGCAGGTCGAGCGCTTCCGGGAACCCCTTCTCGTACGCCTCCAGGCCGGACCCGAACACCTCCAGGTCGACCCACGGCCCGCCGCGCCCGACCCCCAGCGAGAACCGGCCGCCGCTGGTGACGTGCAGCAGCGCGGCCTGTTCGCCGAGTGCCACGGGGTGGGTGGTGGGCAGCACGCTCACCGCCGTGCCGACCCGCAGGCGGCGGGTGCGGCCGAGCAGTAACGCGGCCAGGGTGACGGCCGACGGGCAGGTGCCGTACGGCACGAAGTGGTGCTCGGCCAGCCAGACCGTGTCGAGCCCCGCCTCCTCGGCCACCTCGGCCGAGCGGACCGCGCGGTGCAGCGCCTCCCCCTCGCCCTGCCCGGGGAACTGGGCGGCCAACACGAAACTTCCAACGCGCATCGCTTTCCTGCTTCCTCGGCCCCGACACGGAGCTCCCCCACAGGGCATAACCGTCTGACACGTGCCGAGGACACGGCGGGACGGAAACTTTGCGGATTGTCTGCAGAATGGGCCGCTCGGAAGGGCGCCGCGGCGCCCGGGGAGGGGACTTGTGACGGCCGACGGAGTACGGGTGCCCCCGCGCGCGCCGCGTAGGCTGGACGCGGTCCCTGCATTCCGTACCGCCCGTGAGGTGTCCCGTGTCCCCGCGTCGCAACCGACCCAAAGGAGCCGGTTCGTCCGGCCGGAGCGCCGAGGAGGACCGGTCCGGCCGCTACGGCGGCTGGCAGTCCACGGAGAGCTGGCACGGCGAGGAGTGGAACGTGCGGCACGTGGCGGGGGCCAGCGCCCGGGGCAAGGCCTACCGCTGCCCCGGCTGCGACCAGCTGATCCCGGACGGGGTGCCGCACGTGGTGGCCTGGCCGGAGCACTCGGGCGTCGACGAGCGCCGGCACTGGCACAAGGCGTGCTGGAACGCCAGGGACCGCCGCACCACGCGGGTGCAGCGGTCCCGTAACGCGCCGAGGTTCTGACCGGGGAGGGGAAGCCCGTCAGACGTCCCGCTTCTCCAGCAGGGCGAAGGCGCCGCCCAGCGCCGCGGCGGTGACCCCGAGCATGATCCACAGCGGGTCCCAGCCGGACGGGCCGGACTGGCTCAGGGAGTTGGCGTAGAAGATGCTCATCTGGTTCGGGATGGAGTACTCGAACAGCGCCTGCTGAACGTCCCGCAGCGAGGACGAGAACATGAACAGGGCGATCACCAGCGGGGCGAGCACGGCACCGATCATGATGGTGATGGCGCCCGCCGAGTGCCGGACGATCGAGCCGACGGCCAGCGAGAACGTGCCGAGCAGCGCGAGGTAGAGCGAGATGCCGACGGTGCCCTTCAGCCACTCCTCGCCCGAGGGCTCCCCCGCGCTGCCGCCCGTCAGCATCGCCACGTGCGCGAGGCCGACGAGCACGGTGGACACCAGGGTCACCACGAAGGCGACCAGGAAGAACACCGCGGCCTTCGCCGCGAGGACCCGTGCGCGCGACGGACAGGCGACCATCGTGGTGCGGATCAGGCCGGTGCCGTACTCCGAGGCGGTGGTCAGCACGCCCAGCGTCATGAGGCACATGCTGCCCAGCAGCAGCCCGAAGAAGCCCAGGCCCAGCGGGCTGTCCCCGCCCAGGTCGGCGTCCTGGCCCGCCACCACCAGACCGGTCAGCAGGCCGATGCCGACGACGAGCAGCACGAACACGCCCAGTGTCCACATCGTGGAACGCACGGACCTGATCTTCGTCCACTCGGAGGCGAGCGCGTGCCCGAGGTGCGTGCGCACCACCGGGATCGGCGAGGTGTAGCCGGGATACCCCGGACCGGGGGCGGGATGCGCCGGGCCGGGGGCGGGAGACGCGGGGGAGGGGGGCGCGGCGCCGGGCGCCGCCTGTCCCGCGGGTGCGGCGGTCTGCGGTGTCGGGGGCTGGGGCGTGCTCATCGGGCGTCCTCGGGCTTGGTCACGTCGGAGGCGGCGGGCGCGGCGGGTGCCGCCGGGGGCGCGGCGGGTGCGACGGGCGGCGCGGCCGGGGAGGCGGCGGGTGCGGCCTGTGCGTACGGGTTGGCCGCGGGGGCCTGCGGCATCGCGAAGGGCTGCCCGCCCTGCTGGGGCGGCGGCGGGGCGTACCAGCCGGGCTGGCCCTGGCCCGGCACCGGCACCGGCGGCTGCGCGTCGGGCGGCAGCGGCTGCTGGAGCCCCGCCTTCTGGTCGGCGGTCGAGCGGTAGTCGACGGCGCTCTGCGTCATCCGCATGTACGCCTCCTCCAGCGAGGCCTGGTGCGGGGACAGCTCCCACAGCCGCACGTCGGCGTCGTGGGCGATGTCGCTGATGCGCGGCAGCGGCAGGCCCGTCACCCGCAGCGCGCCGTCCTGCTCGGGCAGGACGCGGCCGCCGGCCTCGGTGATCGCGGCGGACAGCTTCTCGCGCTGCTGCGGCTCGGTGTCGGGCGTGCGTACGCGCGCGAAGTCGGCGGAGTTGGCGGAGATGAAGTCCTTCACGCTCATGTCGGCGAGCAGCTGTCCGCGCCCGATGACGATGAGGTGGTCGGCGGTGAGCGCCATCTCGCTCATCAGGTGGGAGGAGACGAAGACCGTGCGGCCCTCGGCGGCCAGCGACTTCATCAGGTTGCGCACCCAGAGGATGCCCTCGGGGTCGAGGCCGTTGACGGGTTCGTCGAACAGCAGCACCTGGGGGTCGCCGAGCAGCGCGGCGGCGATGCCGAGCCGCTGGCCCATGCCCAGCGAGAAGCCCTTCGAGCGCCGGCCGGCCACCTCGTGCAGGCCGACCACGCCCAGCACCTCGTCCACGCGCCGGGCCGGGATGCCGGACATCTGGGCCAGGGACAGCAGGTGGTTGCGGGCGGACCGGCCGCCGTGCACCGCCTTGGCGTCCAGCAGCGCGCCGACCTGCCGGGGGGCGTTGGGCAGCCTGCGGTACGGGTGGCCGCCGATCGTGACGTGGCCCGCGGTGGGGTTGTCCAGGCCGAGGATCATCCGCATCGTCGTCGACTTGCCGGAGCCGTTGGGGCCCAGGAAGCCGGTGACGGCGCCGGGTCGCACCTGGAAGGACAGGTTGTACACAGCGGTCTTGTCGCCGTAGCGCTTGGTCAGGCCGACTGCCTCGATCATGCTCCGCACCCATCGAAAGGTTCAGGACAGCAGGGCACACGCCCCCGTAAGGATTAGGAGGATATCCAGGCCCTGACGGTTCCGTTCAAACGGAGGTAAAAACCGCACGGATCCGGTCCTCACGGGCCCGTCCGGCGCACCGCGCCGGACGGGCTCCGAGCGGGGACCCCCCGCTCGGGGACCCCGCTCGGGGGCCGCCCTAGGCGTCGCGCCGCTTCAGCAGCGCGTAGCCGCCGGCGAGCGCGGCGAGCACCCACAGCAGCATGATCCCGAGGCCGCCCCAGGGGCCGTACGGGGTGTCGTCGCCGACCGGCGGGACCACCTGCATGATCCTGCTGCCGGCCTGGTCGGGCAGGAACTGGCCGACCTCCTCCGTCGCGTCGACGTAGCCCAGGATGTTGGAGATCAGGAAGAAGAACGGCACCAGGATGCCCAGGGACAGCATCGGCGAGCGCAGCATCGTGGCGACGCCCATCGAGAACACCGCGATCAGGGTCATGTAGAGGCCGCCGCCGATGACCGCGCGCAGCACCCCGTCGTCCCCGAGGGACGCCCGGTACGCGCCGAGCATCGCCTGGCCCAGGAAGAAGGCGGCGAAGCTGGTGGCCATGGAGACCACGAGCGCGAGCGCGGTGGCGACCGCCAGCTTGGCGGTCAGGAACGCGCCGCGCTGCGGCACCGCCGCCAGCGAGGTGCGGATCATGCCGGTGCTGTACTCGTTCGACACCACCAGCACCCCGAACACGACCATCGCGAGCTGACCGAGGCTCATCCCGGCGAAGCTGATGAACGTCGGGTCGAAGGAGAGCCGGTCCCGCGTGCTCATCCCGTCGAACTCGCTCCTGGACAGCGCCGAGATCAGCATGCCGAGCGCGATGGTGACGACCACCGCCAGGGAGAGCGTCCACACCGTGGACGCCACCGACCGGATCTTGGTCCACTCGGACCGGATGACCTGTACGGCCGCCATGCTCAGCCCTTCTTCCAGCCGTCGCCCCACTGCTGCTGGGGCACGGGTGTGCCGGAGCGGGCGTGGTACTCCACCGACTCCGCGGTCAACTGCATGAACGCCTCCTCCAGGGAGGCCTGTTGCGGGCTCAGCTCGTGCAGCACCAACTGGTGCCGGGCCGCCAGCTCCCCGATCTGCTCGGCCTTGTCGCCGTCCACCTCCAGGGCCCCGCCACCGCTCTCCACGGCGGTGAGCCCGGCCCGGTGCAGCGCGTCCAGCAACTGCTCGCGCTGCGGGCTGCGGACGCGGACGTAAGCGCGGGAGTTGCGGGCGATGAAGTCGGCCATGGAGGTGTCGGCGAGCAGCCGGCCCTGGCCGATGACGACGAGGTGGTCCGCGGTCAGGGCCATCTCGCTCATCAGGTGGGAGGAGACGAAGACGGTGCGGCCCTGGGCGGCGAGCGACTTCATCAGGGTGCGGATCCAGTGGATGCCCTCGGGGTCGAGACCGTTGACCGGCTCGTCGAACATCAGGATCCGCGGGTCGCCGAGCAGCGCGGCGGCGATGCCGAGCCGCTGGCCCATGCCCAGCGAGAACCCCTTGGCCTTCTTCCGCGCCACCGCCCTCAGCCCGACCGTGTCCAGCACCTCGTGCACCCGGCGGTCCGGGATGCCGTTGCTCTGGGCGAGGCACAGCAGGTGGTGGTAGGCGCTGCGGCCGGGGTGCACGCCCTTCGCCTCCAGCAGGGCGCCGATGCGGGTCAGCGGGTCCTTGAGCTCCTCGTAGTGCCTGCCGTCGATCCGGACGTCCCCGGCGGTGGGCCGGTCCAGGCCCAGGATCATCCGCATGGTGGTCGACTTGCCCGCGCCGTTGGGGCCGAGGAAGCCCGTGACGATGCCCGGTCTGACCGTGAAGGTCAGGTTGTCGACCGCCACCTTCTCGCCGTACCGCTTGGTCAGCCCCTCGAGCTCGATCATGCGGCCACGCTAAAACGGAGCGAAGCCCTCCGCCACCTCTCTGGCGGAGGGCTTCACCCGATGTTCCCTCGTCGTACGCCGGACGTTACCGGGACTGCTGGGCCGGGACCCCGCGGGAGACCGACTCGTCCTCGGTGGCGGGCGTACCGGTCGCGGCCACCGCGGCGCCCGTGAGCGTGGCGAGCATCTCGCGGACGTTCGTCAGCTGGGCGTTGATGGAGTCGCGGCGGTTGGTCAGGGCCGCGAGCTCGCGCTCCGACTCCGAACGGATCCGGTCGGCCTTGGCGTTGGCGTCGGCCACGATGTCCTCGGCCTGGCGCTGCGCGGTCTCCACCGTCTGGCGGGCGCGGCGCTCGGCGTCGGTGCGCAGCTTCTCGGCCTCCAGGCGGAGCTGCTCCGCGCGGTGCTCGATCTCGGCGAGGCGCTTCTCGGCCTTGGCCTGACGGGACGCCAGGTCGCGCTCGGACTGCTCGCGGCGCTTGGCGAGGTTCGTCTCGAAGTCGGCGGCGGCCTGCGCGGCCTTGGCGCGGGTCTCCTCGAAGAGGGCGTCCGCCTCCTCCCGCTTGGACTGCGCGTCCCGCTGCGCCTCGGAGCGGAGCTGGGCGGCCTCGCCCTGAGCCTTCTCGACGATCCGTACGCCCTCGTCCTCGGCCTTCGCCTTGCGCTCGGCGGCGTAGGCCTCGGCGTCGTTGCGCACCTGCTGGGCGGCCGACTCGGCGAGCTCGCGGTGCTGCTCCGCCGCGCGCCGGGCCTCCTCGCGCAGGTCCTTCGCCTCTTCCTCGGCGAGCCGCAGGATCTTCTCGACCCGGGCGCCGAGGCCGGCGTACGACGGCTCGGCGTCGTTGACCTGGGCCTGGGCGTTCTGGGTCTCGAGGTGGAGTTCCTCGATGCGCTTTTCCAGAGCGGTGATGCGGGCGAGAGCACTGTCACGGTCGGAGACGAGCTTGGAGATACGTTCGTCCACCTGAGCGCGGTCGTACCCACGCCGCACAAGCTCGAAGCCGTAGGGGGAAGTGTCGCTCATGGGGTTCCTGTCGAAAGAGACCGGTGAGGTGATAGTGGAATCCTAGGCGTCAATGCGGTGTGTCATCGAGCGGATGCACGTTTGATACGGAGAATGACACCTCTTTCGGGTGGCTGACTGCCGGAGAGCTTGCCAGAACCTTGTCAAAACCCCCAAAAGCAAGGGAGTTTCGTCCGGTTCGCTAGCTATCCGACGACTTGCCACCCGAACGAGCGGCCCCCGCGGCGGCCCCCGCCTTGACCCCGTTGTCCTTGCCCCCCGACGGCGCCTCGAACGACTCGAGCGCCTCCAGGACATCCTGGACCCGGGAGATCTCGGCCTGGATGTCCTCCCGGCGGCGCACCAGGACCTCCAGCTCGCGCTTGCCCTCCTCGACCGTGCGCCGCGCCTCGCGGACCGCCTCGGCCTTCAGCTCCTCGGCCTCCCTGACCAGCGCGGCCTTCTTCTGCTCCGCCTCCTTCAGCAGGCCCTCGGCCTTCTTCACCGCGGCGATGCGCACCTTGCCCGCCTCGGAGTTGGCCTCGGAGACGATCTCCTTGGCCTTCGCCTCCGCCTTGGCGAGCTGCTCCTCGGCGGCCTTGACGAGCGCGTCGCAGCGGTCGCCCGTGGACTTCATCGTCTCGGCCGCCTCCCGGCGGGCCCGCTCGTGCAGCTCCTCGATCTCGCGCGTGACGCGCTCGCGCAGCTCCTCCGCGCGCTCCCGGATCTGCGTCGCGTCCCGGCGCGCGCCGACCAGCAGCTCGTCCGCGTCCGTACGGGCCTTCTCCACGCGCGCGTTGCCCTCGACGGTCGCCTCGGACAGGATCCGCTCGGCCTCGCTGCGGGCCGCGCCGACCATCGTGTCCGCCTGCGCCTCGGCGTCCGCGGTCGCCTTCTGGGCCTGCTGCTGCGCCTCGGCGAGCAGCTTGTCCGCCTCGGCGGCGGTCTCCGTGATGAGCTTGTCGACCTGCTCGGCGGCCTCGGAGCGCCGCTTGTTGGCCTCCTTGCGGGCCTCGTCCAGCGTCCGCTCGGCCTCCTTACGCGCGGACGACACCAGGCGCTCGGCCTCCGCCCGGGCGTCGGTCCCGACGCGCTCGGCCTCGCCGCGGATCCGCTCCGCGTGCTGCTGCGCCGACCCCACCGCCTCGGCGGCCTCGGCCCGCAGCCGCTCCGCGTCGCCGGTGGCGTCCGCGATCAGCTTCTCCGCCTTGGCGACCGACTCCGAGCGCACCCGCTCGGCCTCGGCGACCGTCTCCATGCGCAGCCGGTCGGTCTCCGTGACGGTCTCGGCGGTGAGCCGCTCGGCCTCGCTGCGCGCCTCGGTGATGAGGGCGTCCGCCTGCGCCGCCGCGTCCGAGCGGATGCGGTTGGCGTCCTCGCGGGCGTCCGCCCGGGTGCGCGCCGCGCTCTGCTCGGCCTCGGCGATGGTGTCCGACGCCTCCGTGCGCACCCGCTGGGCGTGCTCGGTGACCTCCGCGCGGACCCGGTCGGCCTCCGTGATCGCCTCGGACACCGTGCGCTCGGCCAGCGCCTTGGCGGCCTCCGTCTCCTCCCGCGCCTCGCGCCGCAGCCGGCCCGCGTCCTCGGACGCCCGCTCCCGCTCCGCGTAGGCGTCGGAGCGGACCCGGTCCGCCTCCTCCTCGGCCTCGCGCCGGGTGCGCTCCGCCGCGTGCTCGGCGGCGCTGCGCAGCCCGGCGATCTCCTCCTGGGCCTGCTCGTGCAGCCCCGCGACGGAGTCCCGCACCTGCGCCGCGTGCTGCTCGGCGGCCGACACCATCTCGGTGGCGCGCCGGTCGGCCTCCTCGACCAGGCGCACGGCCTCCGCCTGCGCCTCCTCCACGCGCGTGCGCGCCGAGGCGAGCAGCTCCTCGCTCTGCTCACGGGCCCGCTCGCGCTCCTGGTCGGCCTCCTGCCGCGCCGCGCCGAGGAGTTCCTCGGCCTCGCGGCGGCGCCGGGCGGCCTCCTCCTGCGCGGCGGCCAGCGTCTCCGACGCCTCCGCGCCCAGCCGCTCGGCGGCGGCCTGCGCCTCGGCCCGCACCCGGTCGGCGCTGTCCTGCGCCTCCGACTTCAGCCGCTCCGCCTCGGCCGCGGCCTCCGAGCGCAGCCGCACGGCGACGGCCTCGCCCTCGGCGCGGGACGCGGACGCGTCGGCCGCGGCCTCGGTGCGCAGCCGCTCGGCCTCGGCCTCCGCCTGCTGCTGGAGCGTGCGGATCCGCTCGGCGGCCTCGGTGCGCAGCCGCTCGCTCTCCTCGGACGCCTCCCGGCGGATCCGGGCGGCCTCCTCCCGGGCGTCGCTCAGCGCCTGCTCGGCGGCGGCGAGCCGCTCCTCGGCCTCGGTGTGCAGCCGCGCCAGCTCCTCGGTGGCCTCCGCGCGCCGGGCCTCGACGGCCCGCTCGGTCTCCTCGCGCAGCTCGCGCGCGGCCCGCTCGGCGTCCTCCTTGAGGGTCTCGGCCTGCTCGGCGGCCTCCGCACGGTGCCGCTCGGCCTCCTTGCGGGTGCGCTCCAGCGTCTCCTCGGCCTGCCGGCGAAGCGCGGTGGCGCGCTCGATGGCCTCGGTGCGGACCTTCTCGCTGTCCGTCTGCGCGGTGGAGCGCAGCTCGTCCGCGTCCGCCTTGGCCTTGGCGAGCAGCTCCTCGGCGGACTTCGCCGCCTCCTCGATCTGCGCCACGGCCTCCTTGCGGGCCTCCGCGCGGATCTTCTCGCCCTCGGCGACCGCGTCGGCGCGCAGCTGCTCGGCCTCGCCGCGCAGTCGGCGGGCCTCCTCCTGCAGCTCGACCGTCTTGGCGCGGTACTCCTTGGTGTCGTCCTTGGCCGCGCCCTTGAGCTGCGCGGCGATGTCGTGCGCCTCGGCCCGCAGCCGGTCCGCCTCGGCCTCGGCCTCCCGGCGGATCCGCTCGGCCTCCTCGGCGGCGGCCCGGGTGGTCTTCTTGGCGTCCTCCGACGCCTTGTTGAGCACGTCCTCGGCGGTCTTCGCCGCCTTGGAGAGCTGGGTGGCCGACTCCTCGGCGGTGATCGTGCGGGCCTTCTCGGCGGCCTCGGCGACGATCTTCTCGGCCTCCGCGCGGGCGTCCGCGACCAGCTGCTCGGCCTCGGACCTGGTCTGCTCGGCCTCCTTCGTGGCCTCCTGGACCAGCCGGGCCACCTGCTCCTTGGCGGTGCGCGTCCGGGTCTCGTTCGCGGACTCGGCGGCGGCGAGCGCCTTGGCGGCGGCCTCCTTCGCCTCGGCGAGCACCTTCTCCGCCTCGGTGCGGGCCTCGCGCAGCGCGGTCTCGGCCTCGGCCATGCGCTGCTCGGCGGCCCTGCTGAGCTCCTGCGCCTCACGGCGCGCCGCCTCCGCCTCGCCGGCGGTCGACGTCCGCAGCTGCTCGGCGTGGTCGGTGGCCTCCTGGGCCTGCGTGGAGGCGGCGTTCAGCAGCCGCTCCGCGTCCGCGCGGGCCCGGCGCAGGATCTGCTCGGCCTCCGCGCGGGCCGACTCGGCCTCGCTCTGCAGCCGCTGGCGCGCCTCGGCGGTCAGCCGCTCCGCCTCCGCACGCGCGGCGGCCATGGCCTGCTCCGCCTCCGCGCGGGACTCCTCGAGCAGCCGGCGGGCCTGCTGCTCGGTGCGGGCGCGCAGCTGCTCCGCCCAGGCCACGTTCTCGTTGACGTGCGATTCGACGGTCTGCCGGCGCTCCGCCAGCTCCTGGTCGAGCTGCTGGCGCCGGGTCACCGCCTCCTGGTGCAGCTCCGCCTGGAGCCGGGCCGCCTGCTCCGCGTGCTCCTGCAGGATCCGCTGGGTCTGCGCCCGCGCCTGGCTCAGCTCCCGCTCGGCGTCGGCCCGCAGCTGGTCGGCCTGCATCTGCGCGTTGCGCAGCAACTGCTCGGCCTGGTAGCCGAGGTCCCCGCCGTCGTAGGCGGGCCGGGACATGATGGTGCGGCGCGCCTCGTGCAGCTTGGCGCGCAGCACCTCGACCTGGTAGCCGAGGTCCTCGGCGTGCTGGATCGCCTTTTCCCGCTCGGTCTTCAGCCGCTTCATCTCGGCTTCGAACCGAGAGAGGTGGTCGACGTCAGCCGCCGGCTCTCGCTCCTGGCTCTCGTAGCCCCGCACTGCGCGGTCCCATCCGTCCCCTGGTCGCAAGTCTGGCCGAGCACCGTCCGTCCGACGAACGGCGCTCCCGGGGAATGGTGTCAGATCGGCGGCGGAGCATGGGCTGCTGCCCCGGCGCTCGCCCCCCTCAACCCGGACCCCGGTCGGTCCCGCCGCCGTTGACGGCAGGACCCGGTCACCCTGGATCGAGCGGCGACCGCACCCAACCCTACCGGCCCCTATGTACGTGGGTCAGTGCTCAGGTGACTCAACCGGCGCCGAAGTGACCAGTTCTGTCAGTACGCCATGGCAGTCCTTGGGGTGCAGGAAGGTGATGCGCGACCCCATGGAGCCGCGCCGGGGCTCCTCGTACAGGACGCGTACGCCCTTGTCCCTGATGTCGGCGGCGTCGGCGTCGACGTCCGCCGTGCCGAAGGCGATGTGGTGGACCCCCTCGCCGTTCTTCGCCAGCCACTTGGCGACCGTGGAGTCCTCCCGGGTCGGCTCCAGCAGCTGGAGGTAGGAGGCGCCGCCGTCCGAGGTACCGTTGATCTTGAGCATGGCCTCGCGCACGCCCTGCTCCTCGTTGACCTCGGAGTGGAACACCTCGAAGCCGTAGGTGGCACGGTAGAACTCGACGGTCCTGTCCAGGTCGAAACAGGCGATCCCGATGTGGTCGATTCGCGTCAGCATGGATTCAGTGCAGCGCTCCCGGGGTGGTTACGCAACGTGCGCGCGATCACACCGACAGCCCGATGACGGGGTCCGCCGGGCCTCAGTACATTCGAAGTAAACCCTCGTTCACTCCTCGGCTGTGCAGGCCGGTAAGGGGATCGCAGCTCATGTCTTCTGCATCTTCCGCAGCGAACGGCACGACGTCCGTCATCGTCGCGGGCGCCCGCACCCCGATGGGACGGCTGCTCGGTTCGCTCAAGTCCTTCTCCGGGGCCGACCTCGGCGGCTTCGCGATCAAGGCCGCCCTCGACCGTGCGGGGATCGGCGGCGACCAGGTCCAGTACGTGATCATGGGGCAGGTGCTCCAGGCCGGGGCGGGGCAGATCCCGGCGCGTCAGGCCGCGGTCAAGGCCGGCATCCCGATGAACGTCCCGGCGCTCACCGTCAACAAGGTGTGCCTCTCCGGCCTCGATGCCATCGCGCTGGCCGACCAGCTGATCCGGGCCGGCGAGTTCGACGTGGTCGTCGCCGGCGGCCAGGAGTCCATGACCAACGCCCCGCACCTGCTGCCGAAGTCCCGCGAGGGCTTCAAGTACGGCGCGGTCCAGATGCTCGACGCCATGGCGCACGACGGGCTGACCGACTCCTTCGAGGGCATCGCCATGGGCGAGTCCACCGAGAAGCACAACACGCGCCTGGGCATCGGCCGCCGGGAGCAGGACGAGATCGCCGCCCTGTCCCACCAGCGGGCCGCCGCCGCGCAGAAGAACGGCGTCTTCGAGGCCGAGATCACCCCGGTCGAGATCCCGCAGCGCAAGGGCGACCCGGTCCTGTTCAGCAAGGACGAGGGCATCCGCGGCGACACCACCGCCGAGTCGCTCGGGAAGCTGCGTCCCGCCTTCGCCAAGGACGGCACCATCACCGCCGGCTCCTCCTCGCAGATCTCGGACGGCGCGGCGGCCGTGGTCGTGATGAGCAAGGCCAAGGCGCAGGAGCTCGGCCTGGACTGGATCGCCGAGATCGGCGCCCACGGCAACGTGGCCGGCCCCGACAACTCCCTGCAGTCGCAGCCGTCCAACGCGATCCTGCACGCCCTGAAGAAGGAGGGCCTGGAGGTCTCCGACCTCGACCTCATCGAGATCAACGAGGCGTTCGCCGCGGTCGCCGTGCAGTCCATGAAGGACCTCGGCGTTTCCTCCGAAAAGGTGAATGTCAACGGCGGGGCCATCGCCCTGGGCCACCCGATCGGGATGTCCGGCGCGCGGCTCGTGCTGCACTTGGCGCTGGAGCTGAAGCGGCGCGGCGGCGGGGTCGGCGCGGCGGCGCTGTGCGGCGGCGGCGGCCAGGGCGACGCGCTGATCGTGCGGGTGCCCAAGGCCTGAGCCGGGTCTCCTCGCAGGTTTGCTGATTTCCCTCTCGTGAACGGAGCTGTGATGCAGGACGTCCCCTCGCTGGTCGCCCAGGCCAGGGAAGGCAGGCCGCGGGCCGTGGCCCGGCTGATCTCCCTGGTGGAGGGGGCGTCACCGCAGCTCAGGGAAGTCATGGCGGCCTTGGCGCCGCTCACCGGCAACGCCTACGTCGTCGGGCTGACCGGCTCGCCGGGCGTCGGCAAGTCGACCTCCACCTCGGCGCTGGTGTCCGCGTACCGCAAACAGGGCAAGCGGGTCGGCGTCCTGGCCGTCGACCCGTCCTCCCCGTTCTCCGGGGGCGCCCTGCTCGGCGACCGCGTCCGGATGTCGGAGCACGCCTCCGACCCCGGCGTCTACATCCGCTCCATGGCCACCCGCGGCCACCTGGGCGGGCTCGCCTGGGCCGCGCCGCAGGCCATCCGCGTGCTGGACGCGGCGGGCTGCGACGTGGTCCTGGTCGAGACGGTCGGCGTCGGCCAGTCGGAGGTGGAGATCGCCTCCCAGGCCGACACCTCCGTCGTCCTGCTCGCCCCCGGCATGGGCGACGGCATCCAGGCCGCCAAGGCCGGGATCCTGGAGATCGGTGACGTCTACGTCGTCAACAAGGCCGACCGCGACGGTGCCGACGCCACCGCCCGCGAGCTGAACCACATGCTCGGCCTCGGCGAGGCCCGCGCCCCCGGCGACTGGCGCCCGCCGATCGTCAAGACGGTCGCCGCGCGCGCGGAGGGCGTCGACGAGGTCGTCGAGGCGCTGGAGAAGCACCGTGCGTGGATGGGGGAGCGGGGCGTCCTGGCGGAGCGCCGGCTGGCCCGCGCCTCCCGCGAGGTCGAGACGATCGCCGTCACCGCCCTGCGCGAGCGCATCGGCGACCTCCACGGCGACCGCCGGCTCGGCGCCCTGGCGGAGCGGATCATCGCCGGCGAGCTGGATCCGTACCGGGCGGCGGACGAACTGGTGGCGGGGCTGACGGAGGGCTGATCCCCGGGCTGGTCCCCACGCCGGCGAGGTGTCCCGCCGGCCCGCCCGGGACCGGGGCGGCAGCCCTCGGGGACGGGAAGGGAGGGGCGGCGGGGCGAGAACCCCTCGTCCCCGCCGCCCCTCGCCGTCCGTGTCCTCAGCCGTCGTCCCCGTCGTCCCCGTCCTCGTCGGAGTCGTCGTCACGGTCCGCCGTGACCTTGCCGCTCTTCGCGTCGACCCGCCAGTCCCGGTCGTCCCCGCCGTCGGTCCGGGTCTCGACCTCCCACCCCGCGTCCTCGTCGTCGGCCGGCTCCACCGACGTCACCACCCCCTTGGCGGCCGCCGCCCGCGCGGCCTGCCCGGCCGTGACGGAGGCCCCCTCCGACGCGGCCCGCACCTCGTCGGTGTCGTCCTCGTCGTCCCGCTCGGCGCCCAGGACCTTGCCGGTGGCCGGGTCGATCCACACGCTGTGCCAGGTGTCGCCGCCGGCGAGGACGTCGACCTCCCAGGCCGTCCGGTCGCCGGCGCCGTCGTCGGCGTCGGCGTCGTCGTCCAGCTCCGCGGAGACGGCGGTGCCCGGCGTGTGCTTCAGGGCGGCGGCGATGGCTTCGGCGGCGGTCACGCCCGAGGAGGCCGCCCGCGCGTCGTCGCGGTCGTCACCGTCGTCCCGGTCGTCCCCGTCGTCGTCGCGGTCACGCGCTCCGTCGTCGTCGCGATCGTCGTCGCGACCGTCGTCGTCCGCCCCCCGCGGGTCCGCCTGCCGCGTCGCCGGCGCGTCGTCCCCGGAGACCGCGAGGGCCGTCGCCGTGCCCCCTCCGACGAGGGCTGCGGCCGTGACGACGGCGATCACGATGTTGCGCTTCATGCGGGTTCCTCCTCTGTCGTTCGTTTTCCGGCACCCTCAATCTCGCCGACCGTGGCTGAGGAGAAGCTGAAACCGCCTGAAGTGATCTTCAGGTTCCCTTTGCGACCCTGGGGGGATGCGCCCACCCGTCACCCACCACCACCCTGCCGGAGGCGCTCCGCGCCGCCCCTTCCGACTGCTGATCGTGGAGGACGAGAAGCGGCTCGCCCTGTCGCTCGCCAGGGGACTGACCGCCGAGGGCTACGTCGTGGACGTCGTCCACGACGGCCGGGAGGGGCTGCACCGGGCCACGGAGGGGGCGTACGACCTGGTCGTCCTCGACATCATGCTGCCCGGCCTGAACGGCTACCGGGTCTGCGCCGCCCTGCGCGCCGCCGGGCACGACGTGCCGATCCTGATGCTCACCGCCAAGGACGGCGAGTACGACGAGGCCGAGGGCCTGGACACGGGCGCCGACGACTACCTCACCAAGCCGTTCTCGTACGTCGTCCTCGTCGCCCGCGTCAAGGCGCTGCTGCGCCGCCGGGGCGCCGGGGCCTCCCCGGTGCACGTGCACGGCGACCTCCGGGTGGACACCGCCGCCCGCCGGGTCTTCCTGGGCGGGGACGAGGTGGTGCTGACCACCAAGGAGTTCTCCGTCCTGGAGCAGCTGGTGCTCAGGGCCGGCGAGGTGGTCTCCAAACCGGAGATCCTGGAGCACGTCTGGGACTTCGCCTACGAGGGCGACCCGAACATCGTCGAGGTCTACGTCAGCGCCCTGCGCCGCAAGCTGCGCGCCGGGCTGATCCGGACCGTGCGCGGCGCCGGGTACCGGCTGGAGGCGGCGCCGTGAGCCGGCTGTTCGGCTCGGTCCGGGCGCGGGCGACGCTCGGCGCGACCCTGGTGGTCGCCGTGGCCCTCGTCACGGCGGGGTTCGCCGTGGTGCTGTCGCTGCGCTCCAACCTGACCGCCGAGGCGGGCACCCGGGCGGAGAAGTCCGCCCGGGCGGTCGCCTCCGAGCTGGTCGCCCGGACGGCGTACGAGAACCTGACGGGGCTGGACGGCGACGACGGGCCGGTGCAGATCCTCGACGAGCACGGCAGGCTGGTCGCGGCCAGCGAGGACCTGGAGCGGATCAGCGGCACGGCGACCGGCGAGGTGACGCCGCGGCCGTCCGCCCCGGCGGACGACGACGCGGACGACGACGCGGACGACGGCGCGGACGACGACGGCGAGGACCCCGGCGGCTCCGGCGAGGACCTCGCCCCCGGTGAGACCGCCGCCGAGACCACCTTCGGAAACGGCTCCGCGACGATCGACGGCGACACCGAGGACTACCGGTTCGCGGCCGTCGACGTGCGGACCCACGACCGGGGCCGGCTCACCGTCTACGCGGGAGCGCCGCTCGCCGCCGAGCACAGTGCCGTGGACACCGCGCAGACCGCGATGCTCCTCGGCCTCCCGCTGCTGCTGGGCGTGGTCGCCGGCGTGACCTGGATGGTCACCGGGCGGGCCCTGCGGCCGGTGGAGGGCATCCGCCGGGAGATGGCCGCGATCACCGCCTCCGAGGACCTCGCCCGCCGCGTCCCGGAACCCGGCACGCACGACGAGATCGCCCGGCTCGCCCGCACCACCAACGAGACGCTCACCGCGCTGGAGGCGTCCGTGGAGCGGCAGCGGCGGTTCGTCGCCGACGCCTCGCACGAGCTGCGCAGCCCGATCGCCTCCCTGCGCACCCAGCTGGAGGTGGCCGCCGCCCACCCCGAGCTGCTCGACCTGGACGGCGCCGTCGAGGACACCGTGCGGCTCCAGCACCTCGCCGCCGACCTGCTGCTGCTCGCCCGGCTGGACGCGGGGGAGCGGCCCGCCGACGCCCTCGTCGACCTGGCCGCGCTGGCCCGGGAGGAGACCGCGGGGCGGACGGGCGTGACGGTGGACACGGAACCGGCGGAGGTGACCGGCTCGCCGGGGCAGCTGGGGCGGTTGCTCACCAACCTGCTCGACAACGCCCGGCGGCACGCCCGCGAGGCGGTCACGGTGACCGTCCGGCGGGAGGGGGCCTGGGCGGTGCTCGGCGTCGCGGACGACGGGGAGGGGGTGCCCGAGGCCGACCGCGAGCGGATCTTCGAACGGTTCGTCCGGCTGGACGCCGCCCGCAGCCGCGACGACGGCGGCGCCGGGCTGGGGCTCGCCATCGCGCGGGACGTCGCCGTACGGCACGGCGGGACGCTCACGGCCGGCACGGCGCCGGCGGGCGGGGCCCTGTTCGAGCTCCGCCTGCCCCTGGCCGAGGAGCGGGGCGACGACCCCGCGGCCCGTCCGGCGTGATCCGCCGGGCGGGCCCGGCCGGGCCCGCCGGGGTCAGAGACGTCCCCGCTGCCCGCGCAGGTGCTCCGCGATGGGTTTGAGGGCCTTGTCGAGTTCGGTCAGGGCCTCGGGGGGGAGCAGGTCGATGAAGTGCCGGCGCACGGACGCCACGTGGTGGGGCGAGACCTTCCGCATGGTCTCCAGGCCGTGCTCGGTGAGGACCGCGTAGAGCCCGCGGCGGTCGGACTCGCAGTTCTCCCGCCGGACCAGGTCCGCGTTCTCCATACGGGTGATCTGGTGCGAGAGGCGGCTCTTGGACTGCAGGGTGGCGGAGGCGAGGTCGCTCATCCGCATCCGCCGCTCCTCCGACTCGGAGAGGTTCACCAGGATCTCGTAGTCGTTCATTGTCAGGCCGAACGGCTGCAGATCTTTCTCTAGCTGGTAGGTCAACAGCCTGTTGACATCCAGGTGGGTGCGCCAGGCGCACTGCTCTGCTTGGGTCAGCCAGCGCGTGGCCGTCTCGGTCTCCATGAATGAAGTCTACCTAAGAAGTTGAAAGGCGAACTAATGAGGCTTCCGTGTGACAGGGTGCGCACGCGTTCGACGTCACACTCCGCAGACTACCGCTCACAGCCCGAAGCGACGCTGGAGGTCTCCCAGCTGTCCGGGAAGGCGCGGTGATCCGGACGGCTGCCCGGGCCCGCCGGACGCCCCGCCGCCGGGTACCCCCGGCTGCTGCGGGGTGACCCCCGTGGCCTGCTCCGCCATCAGCGTCTCGGTCGACTGGAGCAGCACCGTGCCGGCCCCCACGAACTCGAACTGGTGCTCCTCGCCGGAGGCCCCGCCCAGGCCCGTCATCGCACGTAGACCGCCCAGCAGACCGGTCATGTAGCCGTGGTCGTAGTGGTGGCACGGCGAGGGGCAGTCCGCCCACCCGACCAGCGCCTGCGGGTCCACCCGGACCGGGGGCTCCATGAACACCACCGGGCCGTTGGAGGCGGCGACGAACCTTCCGGTTCCGATCAGGGTCAGGAAACCCGGCACGATCGACTGCTTCAGCGAGAGACTTGGCTGAAAAGCGAGGAGGTTGCCCGAGCGAATGGTCAGGTTGCCCTCGTCCAGGTCGTACGAATTCACGTCGAAGGCCCGGTCCGCGAGGAGCATCTTGCCCGAGCCCTCCGCCACGACCCAGTCGCTCGCGTGCAGAGGCGAATGGAACGCCGTCCGGACGAGCCGGTCGAGCCGGCCGTGCCCGATGCCGTTGAACTCGATCGAGCCGTAGTAGGCGATCATCTTCCCCTTCTGCATGAACCACTGGGTGCCGCCGAGCTCCACGCAGAAGGTGTAGGGGGTGACGTTGTCGTCGGACGGCAGCGTCGCGGGGTCGAAGACCGCGGGTCCGGCGCCGGTGGTTCCGTGGGTGCTCACAGCTTCTCCTCCGACGCCTGGACGTACACGGCCCCGCTGCCGCTCAGCTCCAACTGGAACGCCTCCCCGGAACCGCGGCCCACCATGTCCCGCCAGCCGAGGGCCGCGGAGAGCCTGTTGCGGACGTCGCCGTGGTGGGCGACGTAGGCCTGCGGGTCGACCCGCACCGGCCGCTGCGGGGTGATCGGGACCTCGATCACCCCGCCGTGGGCCATCACGGCGACGGAGCCGTGCCCCTTCAGGGTGGTCGTGAAGAGTCCCTGCCCGGAGACCTGGCCCCGGACCATGCCCATCACCCCGCCCTGCGAGCCCAGGAACACCGTGCCCTGCTCCAGCGTGCCCTCGAACGCCAGCAGCCGGTCGGCCTCGACGTACAGGGTGTCCCCGGCCAGGTTGATCACCTGCACCTCGTGGCCGCCGTGCCCGAACAGGACCGTGCCGCTGCCCTCGACGGTCATCAGGGGGGTGTCCTCGTTCGCCACCCGCCGGCCGATCATCGACATCAGCCCGCCCTGGCCGCCCCTGAGGTTCGGGGTGAAGCTCACCTCCCCCTGGTACGCGAGCATCGCGCCGCGCTGGCTGAACAGCCGCCGTCCCGGCACCACGGTCGCCTCGACCATCTTCGAGTTGATCTCCCGGAAGGCCATGTCAGACGTCCCCCGCGATCGTGTTGCGCTCACTGGGCTGCACGTAGACCAGTCCGTCGCCCTCGAACCGGATCTGGAAGGCCTCGCCGCCGCCCTCGCCGAGCAGGGTGCGGAAGGTCGCGCCGGACTGGAAGGACTGCCGCAGGTTCCCCTGGTGGGCCACGTAGGCGCCGGGGTCGACCGTCAGCGGGTACTGCGGGCCGACCCGGAGCACCACCGCGGGGCCGTCCGACAGCAGCGCCGCCCGGCCGTGCCCCTCGACGGTGGTCGTGAACAGCCCGTTGCCCTGCGCGGCCCCGCGCACCCCGGTGAAACCGGTGCCGGTGCGCAGTCCGCCGTCGGTCGCCAGCAGGTTGCTCGACTCCACGTAGAGCTTCTCCCCCTGGAGGGTCACGAGGTTGATCTCGGACGCGCGGTCCGCGAACCAGCAGGTCCCGTGCCCCTTCACCTCCATCATCGTCATCTGCTCGCCCGTCAGCCGCCGGGTCACCATCCCCCGCAGGCCCTCACCGCCACCCGTGAGCTTCTTGAAGGCCATCTCGCCGTCGTACGCGACCATGGAGCCGTTCTTCGCCTTCACGGCGTCCCCGGTCATGTCGACGGCGAGCACCTTGCTGCTCTGAAGTCGGAACATCGCCACGGATGTGACGGTAGCGGCCCCTTTGCCCCGCCGACAGGTCCGGCGGGGGAGTCGGACCCCGATCGGCCCCCTACGGGTCGGGGGGCGCCCGGGACGCGCGGGAGCCGGAACCTCCGACTCGCCGGACCCCCTCGGACGGGCGCGGAGGGGATTTGCCACAATGGGCGGGCGCTTGTGCGCGCGTTCACAAACCGTCCGACCCGTCGACGCCGACGTCCCTCCCACCGAAGGTGATCCGTGGACATCAAGACCGCCACCGCCCTCCGCCGCCTCCGCCTGGTCTCGGGCCCCGAGGCGATCTCGTTCCTCGTCCTGCTCGTCTGCTCGGTCCTGAAGCGGACCACGGACTTCAACGCCGTCCCGGTGATGGGCGCGGTCCACGGCTTCCTCTTCGTCCTGTACGTGCTCTTCTGGGCGGACGCCTGGAACCGCGCCAAGTGGCCGCTGAAGACCGCCGCCTTCTACTTCCTGATGTCGGTCCTGCCCCTCGGCGGCTTCTTCGCCGAGCGGCGGCTCAAGCGCGAGGCCGAGGACGCGGTGATCGCCTCCCGCGCCCGCAGCGAAGGGGTCGTGAACGCGTGATCGTCGCCTTCTCCGTGACGCCGCTCGGCGTCGGCGAGGACGTGGGGGAGTACGTCGCCGACGCCGTCCGGGTGGTCCGCGAGTCCGGGCTGCCGAACCGCACCGACGCCATGTTCACCTCGGTCGAGGGCGAGTGGGACGAGGTCATGGACGTCGTGAAGCGCGCCGTCGCCGCGGTGGAGGCGCGGGCTCCGCGCGTCTCCCTGGTCCTCAAGGCCGACCTCCGCCCGGGGGTGGAGGACGGCCTCACCTCCAAGGTGGAGACCGTCGAGCGGCACCTGGCGCGGGGCGCCGGGTGACCGACGGCCCCACGAGGCGGCCGGCGGGGCCGCGCCGGCCCCGCCGACCGAAGGGCGAGACGGGGCTGACCGGCATATGACCGGCCGGTAGGGTCAGGGCCGTGCCGAAGCCGCTCAGTCTCTCGTTCGACCCCATCGCCCGTGCCGACGAGCTCTGGAAGCAGCGCTGGGGAAGCGTGCCGTCGATGGCCGCGATCACCTCGATCATGCGTGCGCACCAGATCCTGCTGGCCGAGGTCGACGCGGTGGTCAAACCGTACGGGCTGACGTTCGCGCGGTACGAGGCGCTGGTGCTGCTGACCTTCTCCAAGGCGGGCGAGCTGCCGATGTCCAAGATCGGCGAGCGGCTGATGGTGCACCCCACGTCGGTGACGAACACCGTGGACCGGCTGGTGCGGTCGGGCCTGGTGGACAAGCGCCCCAACCCCAACGACGGCCGCGGCACCCTGGCCCGCATCACCGACAAGGGCCGTGAGGTGGTCGAGGCGGCCACCCGCGACCTGATGGCCATGGACTTCGGCCTCGGTGCCTACGACGCCGAGGAGTGCGGCGAGATCTTCGCGCTGCTCCGGCCGCTGCGGATCGCGGCGGGGGACTTCGCGCAGGGGTGACGCGGCCCACGCGACCCGGCCCGGGAACCCCCGGAAGGGGCCGTTACGCTCGACTGCATGAAGAAGAGCGTGCTGACGCGCTACCGCGTCATGGCCTACGTCACCGGTGTCCTGCTCGTCCTGCTGGTCTTCGGCATGATCGGCAAGTACGCCCTCGAGGTGGACGGCGCGGACGGCTTCACCCAGATGGTCAGCATCGCTCACGGCTGGCTGTACGTGGTGTACCTGATCTTCGCCTTCGACCTCGGCTCCAAGGCGAAGTGGCCGGTGAAGAAGCAGATCTGGGTGCTGCTGGCCGGCACCGTGCCCACGGCCGCCTTCTTCGTGGAGCGCAGGATCAGCCGCGAGCTGGAGGCCAAGGTCGCCGACGGGGCGCCCGCGGCCGCCAAGGCCTGACCTCCCGGCCGCCACCGCCGTACGGAGCAGCGTGCGGCGGTCGGCCATCGACATTTACTAGGACGTCCAAGTAAATTCGACGGCATGGACGCTGACGCCATCGAGGAGGGCCGCCGACGCTGGCAGGCCCGGTACGACGCCGCACGCAAGCGCGACGCGGACTTCACCACGCTCTCCGGCGACCCCGTGGAGCCGGTGTACGGGCCCCGGCCCGGGGACACCTACGAGGGGTTCGAGCGGATCGGCTGGCCGGGTGAGTACCCCTTCACCCGTGGCCTGTATCCGACCGGCTACCGGGGGCGTACGTGGACCATCCGGCAGTTCGCCGGGTTCGGCAACGCCGAGCAGACCAACGAGCGGTACAAGATGATCCTCGGCAACGGCGGCGGCGGGCTGTCCGTCGCCTTCGACATGCCGACGCTCATGGGCCGCGACTCCGACGACCCGCGCTCCCTGGGCGAGGTCGGGCACTGCGGGGTGGCGATCGACTCGGCGGCCGACATGGAGGTCCTGTTCAAGGACATCCCGCTCGGCGACGTCACCACGTCGATGACCATCAGCGGGCCCGCCGTGCCCGTCTTCTGCATGTACCTCGTCGCCGCCGAGCGCCAGGGCGTCGACCCCGCCGTGCTCAACGGCACGCTGCAGACGGACATCTTCAAGGAGTACATCGCCCAGAAGGAGTGGCTCTTCCAGCCCGAGCCGCACCTGCGCCTGATCGGCGACCTGATGGAGCACTGCGCGGCCGGCATCCCCGCCTACAAGCCGCTGTCGGTCTCCGGCTACCACATCCGCGAGGCCGGGGCGACGGCCGCGCAGGAGCTGGCGTACACGCTGGCCGACGGCTTCGGGTACGTGGAGCTGGGGCTCAGCCGCGGGCTCGACGTGGACGTCTTCGCCCCCGGCCTGTCCTTCTTCTTCGACGCGCACGTGGACTTCTTCGAGGAGATCGCCAAGTTCCGCGCGGCCCGGCGGATCTGGGCGCGCTGGATGCGGGACGTCTACGGCGCGAAGAGCGAGAAGGCGCAGTGGCTGCGGTTCCACACGCAGACCGCCGGTGTCTCGCTGACCGCCCAGCAGCCGTACAACAACGTCGTCCGCACCGCCGTGGAGGCGCTGGCCGCCGTGCTCGGCGGCACCAACTCGCTGCACACCAACGCCCTCGACGAGACCCTCGCCCTGCCCAGCGAGCAGGCCGCCGAGATCGCCCTGCGCACCCAGCAGGTGCTCATGGAGGAGACCGGCGTCGCCAACGTCGCCGACCCGCTCGGCGGTTCGTGGTACGTCGAGCAGCTCACCGACCGCATCGAGGCCGACGCGGAGAAGATCTTCGAGCAGATCAAGGAGCGGGGCCTCAGGGCCCACCCGGACGGGAAGCACCCGATCGGGCCGATCACCTCCGGCATCCTGCGCGGCATCGAGGACGGCTGGTTCACCGGCGAGATCGCCGAGTCGGCGTTCCGCTACCAGCAGGCGCTGGAGAAGGGCGACAAGAAGGTCGTCGGCGTCAACGTCCACACCGGGTCCGTCACCGGCGACCTGGAGATCCTGCGGGTCAGCCACGAGGTGGAGCGCGAGCAGGTGCGGCTGCTGGGGCAGCGGAAGGCGGCCCGCGACGACGCGGCGGTGCGCGGCGCGCTCGACGCCATGGTGGCGGCCGCGCGCTCCGGCGCCAACATGATCGAGCCGATGCTGGACGCCGTGCGCGCGGAGGCGACGCTGGGCGAGATCTGCGGTGTCCTGCGCGACGAGTGGGGCGTGTACACCGAGCCCGCCGGTTTCTAGCGCGGGACCCCCTGCCGGCCGTCCGGCCGGCAGGGGGAGGGCGGCCACGGTGTGCGGGGCGGTGCGGGGCGGTTCCGTCACGGCAGCCGGCTTCCGCCGCGTCCGGGGGAGTCCGCGGGCGCACACGACCCGCGGGCGGTCCGGATCCGGTCAGGCGGAACCGGCCGAGGCGAGCCCCGACAGCAGGACCCGGGTGAAGCCGTGCGCCCACTCCTCGTCCGCGGGCTCCGCGCTCACCAGGGTGCGGTGCACCACCGCGCCGGCCACCATGTCGAAGATCAGGTCGACGGCGCGGGCCGCCCGGCCGGCGTCGGCCTCGACGGGCAGTTCGCCCCGGGCCTGCGCACGCGCCCGGCCCGCGAGGACCAGGTGTTTCTGCCGGTCGACGATCGAGGCCCGGATGCGCTCGCGCAGCGCCTCGTCGCGGGTGGCCTCGGCGACCACCGCCATCAGCCCGCTCCTCGCCTCGGGACGGGTCAGGATCGCGGCGAACTGCAGCACCACGCCCTCGATGTCGGCGGCCAGCGAGCCGCGGTCGGGCACGCGCAGCTCGTCGAAGAGTTCCGCGACCGCGTCCACGACCAGTTCGTTCTTGCCGGCCCAGCGCCGGTAGAGGGTGGTCTTCGCAACCCCGGCGCGGATCGCGACGTCTCCCAGGGTGAGCTTGGACCAGCCCAGTTCGACCAGAGCCTCGCGGGTCGCGGCCAGGATCGCGGCGTCCGCGGCCGCGCTGCGCGGGCGTCCGGTGCGACGGGCGGGGGTGCGGCTCTGCATGGCACGACCATAACCGGCGGATACCGCGCGGTCGGTCGTGAGGCAGATCACCCGGGACCGGCGCCGCGGAGGCCCCGTCCGGCATTACGCTACGTCTCGTAGCGAAAGCACGTGCGACCGACGTGCCGAGCGACGGCCACGGCGCGGGTGGGGACCCGGCGCCCGACAGCACACGAACGCCCGGCTTTCCCCGGGTGTTTTCACACATGCGCGCCGCACGGGGGAGGATAGGCGCATGCAGCCACGGAACATGTCCATGAGCGGAGTCGTCGACCTCGCCGCGGTGAAGGCGGCCCAGGAGGCCAAGGCGAAGGCGGAGCAGGCGCGCGCCGAAGCGGCCCGGCAGGGCGGCGGGGGCGCCGTCTCCCCGGCCGATCTCGTCATCGACGTCGACGAGGCCGGCTTCGAGCGCGACGTCCTGCAGCGGTCCACCGAGGTCCCGGTCGTCATCGACTTCTGGGCCGAGTGGTGCGAGCCCTGCAAGCAGCTGAGCCCCGTCCTGGAGCGGCTCGCCGTCGAGTACAACGGGCGCTTCCTCCTCGCCAAGATCGACGTCGACGCCAACCAGATGCTGATGCAGCAGTTCGGGATCCAGGGGATCCCGGCGGTCTTCGCGGTGGTGGCCGGACAGGCGCTGCCGCTCTTCCAGGGGGCCGCGGGCGAGGCGCAGATCCGCCAGACCCTGGACCAGCTGGTGCAGGTCGCCGAGCAGCGCTTCGGTCTGACCGGCCTCGTGGTCGACCCGGAGGCCGAGCCGGGCGGCGGCGACCGGGCGGCCGACCGCACCGAGCCCGCCGGTCCGCACGACGCCCTGCTGGAGGCCGCCGTGCGGGCGCTGGACGCCGGCGACCTGGGCGGCGCCGTCCAGGCGTACAAGAACGTGCTCGCCGACGACCCGGGCAACACGGAGGCCAAACTGGGTCTCGCGCAGGCGGAGTTGCTCCAGCGGGTGCAGGGCCTGGACCCGGCGGAGGTGCGTAGGGACGCCGCCGAGAAGCCGCAGGACGCCGCGGCCCAGATCGCCGCCGCCGACCTGGACCTGGTGGGCGGCCACGTCGAGGACGCCTTCGGCCGGCTCATCGAGACGGTGGGACGCACCGCGGGCGACGACCGGGAGGCCGCACGGGTGCGGCTGCTGGAGCTGTTCGAGGTGGTCGGCGCCGAGGACCCGCGCGTGGTCGCCGCGCGCCGGGCGCTGGCGCGGGCCCTGTTCTGATCCGGGCGGACCGGGCGGCGCGGAGGGCGGTTCCGGCCCTCTGGCAGGCGTCCGGTCCGGTGGGGCCCGAGCGGAAGGGCGGCCCATGGGGCCGATGCGGCCGTGCTTTGCCAAAACTTGGCAATCACGGCCGCTGTTACTGCGAGTAAGTCGCGGGTGTTGATCTGTCGGACTCTGTCCAGCGATCAACAGTTTTGCGCGTCCCCTCCGGGGTACCCAGCGTCGCTGACCGGGATCGCTGGGTGGCCCCTCGGTTATCCGGTCGTTACTAGCGAGTAACGATCCCCCTTGTGTGCGCGGCGAGAATGCACCACGATCGGCGACGCTCGGTCCATCGCCCGCGCCCCGACCTCCAATCGGGCCCGCGGGCTCCCTGGGTCCCCACCGAGCAGAGCCGGCGGCACTGCCGCCGGCTCTCGGACAGGGGGGTCTTCGCCCGTGGGTGAAGCCTGTCCAGCAGGGTTGTGCGTGATGCGTGTCAGGCGCGACCAGTGGTTGTCGCTCGGGGGTGATCGCCGGTGATCCGTGCGCTGTCGCGCTGCCGGGTGCGGGCGCTCTCCTTCCCGAGGACGGAGCACTTCTCCCATCCCTGCCCCACCGGGCCGCCGTGGACGGCGGCCCGGTCGAGGCAGGAGATGTACGTCCGAGAAGGAGGAAATATGAAGTCCCAAGTGCGTGGCGGGACCAGATGGAAGCGGTTCGCCGTGGTCATGGTGCCCAGCGTGGCCGCCACGGCCGCGGTGGGCGTCGGCCTGGCGCAGGGCGCCCTCGCGGCGTCGTTCAGCGTGTCGGGGCAGTCGTTCAAGGTGACGGCGCAGAAGCTGGAGGGCACGGGCTTCTCGCAGTACGGCGCGCTCACCGAGGGTTACACCCTCACCGGCGGCAAGGCGACCCACCCGGTGGCCGTCTCGGCGTTCAAGGACGCCACGATCCAGAAGATGTGCCAGTCGGTCGTCACGCCGAACATCCCGGTGCTCGGCTCCGTCACGCTGCGGCTGACGGCGGGTGACAGCTCCGACAAGGAGCGGCAGGTCAAGGCCGAGAACCTCTACATCGACGTCGCCAACCTCGAGGCGGACGCCACCTTCGGTGGCATCGACATCGGTGTTGCGGCCAAGGACGCCGGCAAGGGCCCCGGCATGAAGGGCGGCAAGGAGCAGGCGAACCCGTTCGGCTTCGCCCAGCAGGCGGACACGGCGCTGCTCACCGACGTGAAGCAGACGGCGTGGGCGACCACCGCCGGAACCTTCAAGCTCAGCGGCCTGAAGATGTCGCTGTCCCCGAAGAACAAGGAGTGCTACTAAGCACTCGCTGACGGGCGGGGGCGCCATCGGCTCCCCCGCCCGTCCGGCCCGTCCTCCGGGCGCGGCCCCATCACCACCACAGCAACGCCGCACCAGGGAGCTTTTTTCCATGAGCGCCGAGACCTCTGTCGCCCCCGGTCAGTTCACCCGCCGGAGGCTGCAGTTCCGGGCCTGGCGGGGCTCGCGACCGTTCTGGGCGGGCCTGTTCGTCCTGTTCGCCGGCTTCCCGATCATGTACTTCCCGTACGCCAACCTCCGGATCGGCCATCTGACGCTGGCCATGTCCACGACTGCGGGCGCCGGATCCCTGATCATCGGGGTGCTGCTGATCGTCCTGGGCGTCAGCCTGTGGGTCGAGCGGCACATCCGTGTCTTCGCGGGTGTCGCGGCCATCCTGCTGGGACTGGTCTCCCTGCCGGTGTCCAACTTCGGCGGCTTCCTCATCGGTTTCCTCCTCGCCCTCGTCGGCGGAGCGATGGCCGTGTCGTGGGCGCCGGGCGTCCCGTCGGAGCCGCAGGCGGCACGGGGGGACGAGGACCGCAGCGCCGCCCAGGAGGCGGACGCGGTGCCGGGCGGCACGATTCCCGAACCGCGGGACGGGGCGGACGAACCGAACGATCTGTCAGGAACGAACCCGGCGAACGGGGCGAACGGGAGGCACAGTGCCGGCTGACGAGATGTCCAGCGGGACGGACGCGGAGGTGCCCCGTGCGAGAACCGGGCCGCGCCACGCGGCTCCCCGGAAGCCGCTGTTCACCAGGCTCCACATGCCGGCGGGCAAGGCGATTGCCCTGGCGGCGATGCCGACCGCGGTCCTCATGGGGATGGGGGTCACCTCGCTCGCCCAGGCCGACGAGCAGCCGTCCTCCAGGAGCCTGACCGCGGACGAGTACAAGGACTGCCTGGCCGCCATCGAGGAGGCCGAGAGGGGCGGGGAGGACAAGGGGGCCGAGGAGGACGACGCCTCCGCGTCGCCCACGCCGCCCCCCGCGGCGAGCGACGACGCCTCCCCGGACGACGCCTCCCCGGACGACGCCTCCCCGGACGGGGACTTCCCCGCACGGCCCGCTCCCTCGGCCTCCGCCGGTGCGGGCGCGGGCGCGGGCACGGACAAGAGCACGCCCTCTTCGCCGGATTCAGGTTCCGACGACGAGGGCGGGCCCGCGTCCACCCCGTCCGCGGGCGGTCAGGGCGCGGCGGAGCGGGCCGAGCCCGCGCCGGCCCCGTCGGAGACGGACCGCAACGCGCTGGAGAAGATCGGGGACGCCCTCAAGGACGTCTTCACCCCCAAGGGTCTCAAGGGCCCCGGGGAGGCGGAGGCCTCCAAGGCCGAGGAGGCGGAGGCGAGTCCGGCACCCACCCCGTCCGCCTCCGCCCCGTCCGGCGGGAGCGAGGGCGCGGGCGGCGGCGCCGAGAAGAGTGCCGGGAAGGCCGGCGAAGCGGCGAAGGACACCGCGAAGGCCTCCGGGGACCGGGCGCCGGAGGCGGCCGAGGGCGGTGCGCAGGAAGCCGGGGAAACGGCCCCGGCCCCGGCCCCGGCCCAGGAGGCCACCGCCTCCCCGAGCCCTTCCGGGACGCCCGGGGCCGACCTGGAGGACTGCCCGGTCGCCACCGACGCCGAGGGCGGGGTCGACAACGCGATCCTGCTGCCCGACGACCCCTGGTACCTGAACGCCAGCTCGCTGACCCTGAAGGGCGCCGACTACCAGGGCATCGTCGAGGTGCGGACGGCCGGCGGCACCACCAAGAAGGTGCTGAAGTACGTCGTCTCCGGCGGCACCGACATCGGCGACCTGCACCAGACGGTCAAGGACGGGCAGTCCGGCAAGACCTACCACGTGCAGGCCCGCAAGGGATCGACGTCCACGATCCGCGACGGCGACACCGTGATGTACACGGAGCGCATCTCCGGCAAGCTGCTCGGCCTGGTCCCGGTCACCTTCGACCCGGAGAACCCGCCGCCGCTGAACATCCCGCTGATCCACTTCACCGACGTGACGGTGCAGCAGGCCGGCCAGTTCGGCGGGACCCTGCACATCCCCGGGCTGCGGCAGTACGTCACGGACTGACCGCGGCCGACCGCCCGTCAGGAACCCTCCGGGAGCCGCGTGCAACGCCGGGTGCCCCTGCCCGCAGGGAGCACCCGGCGTTCGCGCGCCGTCCGGGTCAGTTCGTCGGGCCGCCCAGGTGGTGGACGCGGACCATGTTGGTGGTGCCGGGGACACCGGGGGGCGAACCGGCGGTGATGATCACGGTGTCGCCCTCGTTGAAGCGCTTCAGCTTGACCAGCTCCTGGTCCACCAGGTCGACCATCTCGTCGGTGCTGTTCACGAACGGCACGACGTGCGACTCCACGCCCCAGCTCAGCGTCAGCTGGTTGCGGGTGGACTCGTCCGTGGTGAACGCCAGGATCGGCTGGACGGCGCGGTAACGGCACAGCCGGCGGGCCGTGTCGCCGGACTGGGTGAAGGCCACCAGGCCCTTGCCGCCGAGGAAGTCGGCGATCTCGCAGGCGGCGCGGGCCACCGAACCGCCCTGCGTGCGCGGCTTCTTGCCGGGCACCAGCGGCTGCAGGCCCTTGGACAGCAGCTCCTGCTCGGCCGCCTGGACGATCTTCGACATCGTCCGCACGGTCTCGATCGGGTACGCGCCCACGCTCGACTCGGCCGACAGCATCACCGCGTCGGCGCCGTCCAGGATCGCGTTGGCCACGTCGGAGGCCTCGGCGCGGGTCGGGCGGGAGTTGGTGATCATCGACTCCATCATCTGGGTCGCCACGATCACCGGCTTGGCGTTGCGCCGGCACAGCTCGATCAGGCGCTTCTGCACCATGGGAACCTTCTCGAGCGGGTACTCGACGGCGAGGTCGCCGCGGGCGACCATCACGCCGTCGAACGCCATCACGACGTCCTCCATGTTCTCCACCGCCTGCGGCTTCTCCACCTTGGCGATGACGGGGACGCGGCGGCCCTCCTCGTCCATCACGCGGTGGACGTCGTCGACGTCCCGGGCGTCCCGGACGAAGGAGAGGGCGACCATGTCGCAGCCCATCCGCAGCGCGAAGCGCAGGTCCTCGACGTCCTTCTCGCTCAGCGCGGGGACGTTGACGGCCGCGCCGGGCAGGTTGATGCCCTTGTGGTCGGAGATGACGCCGCCCTCGATGACGATCGTCTTCACCCGGGGGCCCTCGACGTCCAGGACCTTCAGCTCGACGTTGCCGTCGTTGATCAGCACCTGGTCGCCGCGGGAGACGTCGCCCGGCAGGCCCTTGTAGGTCGTTCCGCAGATCGTCTTGTCGCCCGGGACGTCCTCGGTGGTGATGGTGAACTCGTCACCGCGCACCAGCTCGACGGGGCCCTCGGCGAAGGTCTCCAGGCGGATCTTCGGGCCCTGGAGGTCGGCGAGGACGCCGACGGCCCTCCCCGTCTCCTTGGCGGCGGCACGGACCCGGTCGTACCGGCCCTGGTGTTCGGCGTGCGTGCCGTGGCTGAAGTTGAAGCGGGCCACGTTCATGCCGGCTTCGATCAGAGCGACGAGCTGCTCGTGGGAGTCGACCGCGGGGCCGAGAGTACAGACGATTTTCGAACGGCGCATGGGGCGATCCTATCGGTTTGTTTCGCTACGGAATATTCCGTCTGACGGAAAATACAAATGAGGAATCGGCCGCTCAGTTGTTCTTTCCGACCAGTGCGTACGTCTGCGTGGCGATCTCCATTTCCTCGTCCGTCGGCACCACGGCGACCGCGACCCGCGCGCCCTCGGGCGAGATCAGCCGCGGTCCGCCGCCGCGGGCGGCGTTGCGCCCGGCGTCGACCGCGAGGCCCATCCCCTCCAGGCCCGTCACGGCCGCCTCCCGCACCGGCGCGGAGTTCTCGCCCACGCCGGCGGTGAAGGCCACCGCGTCCACCCGCCCGAGAACGGCGCAATAGGCACCGATGTACTTCTTCAGGCGGTGAATGTAGAGGTCGAACGCGAGCTTCGCCCGCTCGTCGCCCTCGTCGACCCGACGGAGGATCTCCCGCATGTCGTTGTCACCGCACAGACCGAGCAGACCGCTCCTCTTGTTGAGGAGAGTGTCGATCTCGTCGGCGGACATTCCGCCAACACGCATCAAATGGAAGATGACGGCCGGGTCCATGTCTCCGGACCGCGTACCCATCACGAGCCCTTCCAAGGGCGTCAGTCCCATGGAGGTGTCCACGCACCTGCCGCCCCGCACGGCCGAGGCGGACGCCCCGTTGCCCAGGTGCAGCACGATGACGTTCAGCTCCTCGGGCGCCTTCCCCAGCAGCCGGGCCGTCGCCCGGGAGACGTACGCGTGCGAGGTGCCGTGGAAGCCGTAGCGGCGGATGCGGTGCTCGTCGGCGGTCTCCACGTCGATCGCGTAGCGGGCGGCCGACTCCGGCATCGTGGTGTGGAAGGCGGTGTCGAAGACGGCGACCTGCGGCAGGTCCGGGCGCAGCGCCAGGGCGGTGCGGATGCCGGTCAGGTTGGCCGGGTTGTGCAGCGGGGCGACCGGGACGAGCCGCTCGATCTCGGCGCACACGCTGTCGTCGACGACGGTCGGCTCGGTGAAGCGCTTCCCGCCGTGCACCACCCGGTGACCGATGGCGGCCAGCTCCGGGGAGTCCAGCCCCAGCCCGTCGGCGGCCAGCTCGTCGGCCATCGCCTTCAGGGCGGCGCCGTGGTCGGCGACCGGCCCGGAGCGCTCCCGGCTCCCGCCGCCCGCCGCGAGCGGCGTGTGCCGTACGAGGGAGGTCCGCTCGCCGATCCGTTCGACCAGCCCCGCGGCCAGCCTGCTGCTGTCGCGCATGTCGAACAGCTGGTACTTCACCGACGACGAGCCGGAGTTGAGGACGAGGACACGGGAGGGACTCACTGGGCGGCTGCCTTCTCGCTCGGGGACGACGCGGGGGACTGGGCCTGGATCGCCGTGATGGCGACGGTGTTGACGATGTCCTGGACGAGGGCGCCCCGGGACAGGTCGTTGACCGGCTTGCGCAGGCCCTGGAGCACCGGGCCGACGGCGATCGCGCCGGCCGAGCGCTGCACGGCCTTGTAGGTGTTGTTGCCGGTGTTCAGGTCGGGGAAGACCAGCACGGTGGCCTGCCCGGCGACCTCGGAGCCCGGCAGCTTGGTCGCCGCGACCGACGGCTCCACGGCCGCGTCGTACTGGATCGGCCCCTCGATCCTGAGGTCGGGCCTGCGCTCCCGCACCAGCTCGGTCGCCCGGCGCACCTTGTCGACGTCGGCGCCGGAGCCGGAGGTGCCCGTCGAGTACGACAGCATCGCGATCCGCGGCTCCACCCCGAACCGCGCGGCGGTGGCCGCCGACTGCACGGCGATGTCGGCCAGCTGCTCCGCGTCCGGGTCCGGGTTGACCGCGCAGTCGCCGTAGACGAGGACCCTGTCGGCCAGGCACATGAAGAAGACGGAGGAGACGATCCGGGCGTCCTGGCGGGTCTTGATGATCTCGAACGCCGGCCGGATGGTCGCGGCGGTGGAGTGCACCGAGCCGGACACCATGCCGTCGGCCAGGCCCTCCTGCACCATCAGCGTGCCGAAGTAGTTGACGTCGGAGACGACGTCGTAGGCCAGCTCCACGGTCACGCCCCGGTGGGCGCGCAGGGCCGCGTACTTCTCGGCGAAGGAGTCGCGCAGCTCGGAGGTGGAGGGGTCGATCAGCAGGCTGTCCCCGAGGTCGATGCCGAGGTCGGCGGCCTTCTTGCGGATGGTGTCGACCGGACCGAGCAGGGTCAGCTCGCACACGCCCCGGCGCAGCAGCACCTCGGCCGCGTGCAGCACCCGCTCCTCGGTGCCCTCGGGGAGCACGACCCGCCGCAGGTCGGAGCGGGCCTGTTCGAGCAGCTTGTGCTCGAACATCATCGGCGTCACCCGGTCGCTGCTGGGCGCGGAGACCCGCCGGTCGATCTCCGCGGTGTCGACGTACCGCTCGAAGAGGCCGAGCGCGGTCTCCGCCTTGCGCGGGGTGGCCGCGTTCAGCTTGCCCTCCAGGGAGAACAGCCGCTCGGCGGTGGGGAAGCTGTTGCCCGGCACCGACAGCACCGGGGTGCCGGGGGCGAGGCGGGCGGCGAGGGCGAGGATGGCCTCGCCGGGGACCTCGTCCAGGGTGAGCAGCACCCCGGCGATCGGCGGGGTGCCGGAGCTGTGCGCGGCGAGCGAGCCGACGACCAGGTCGGCGCGGTCGCCGGGGGTGACCACCAGGCAGCCCGGGGTCAGGGCGGCGAGGAGGTTGGGCAGCATGGCGCCGCCGAAGACGAAGTCGAGGGCGTCGCGGGCCAGCCCGGAGTCGTCGCCGAGCACCACCTTCGCGTTCAGGGCGTGCGCGATCTGCGAGACGGTCGGGGCGGACAGCGCCGGCTCGTCCGGCAGGACGTAGGCGGGCACGGGCAGCCGGGACGCGAGCCGCCCGGCGATCTCGTCCCGGTCCTCGCGGGCGACCCGGTTGACCACCATGGCGAGCACGTCGCAGCCCAGGGTCTCGTAGGCGCGGTAGGCGTTGCGGGTCTCGGCGCGCACCGACTCGGCGGTCTGCCTCCGCCCGCCCACGACCGGGATCACCGAGGCGCCGAACTCGTTGGCGAGCCGGGCGTTCAGGCTCAGTTCGTCCGGGAACTGGGTGTCGGCGTAGTCGGTGCCGAGCACGAGGACGACGTCGTAGTCGCGGGCGACGAGGCGGAACCTCTCGACGAGGACGGACACCAGCTCGTCCGTGCCCCGCTCGGCCTGGAGGGCGGACGCCTCCCGGTAGTCCATGCCGTAGACGGTCGCCGGGTCCTGGGTGAGCCGGTAGCGGGCGCGCAGCAGTTCGAAGAGGCGGTCGGGTCCGTCGTGCACCAGGGGGCGGAAGACACCCACCCGGTCGACCTGCCGGGTCAGGAGCTCCATGACCCCCAGCTCGACGACCTGGCGGCCGTCGCCGCGGTCGATACCGGTCACGTACACGCTGCGGGTCACGCGCTCTCCGTTCCTCAGGGGTCCCAGGGGATTCCTCGGGCGCTTCGCGGTCGTCGGGTTCCCGCGGTCACTCCGGCTGTGCAAAAAATCGCCCACCCGGGTGAGTGGAACCCTCTTGACAATACCTCTGTCGGTAGTTAAGGCGTCCGGCTCCCCGTCCGGGCCGGGGTCCGGGCCGGACGGGGAGCCGGGAACGGGGGCGGCGGGGGACGGGGCGTCGCCGCCGGGGCCGACATGAAACAATCGGGGCTGGCTCACCGGTATCGACAGGGACCAGGAGACACAGCGCGATGCGTATCGGAGTTCTCACCGCAGGTGGCGACTGCCCCGGCCTGAACGCAGTGATCCGGTCGGTCGTGCACCGAGCGGTCGACAACTACGGCGACGAGGTCATCGGTTTCGAGGACGGCTACTCGGGACTGCTCGACGGCCGCTACCGCACGCTCGACCTCAACGCGGTCAGCGGCATCCTGGCCCGCGGCGGCACCATCCTCGGCTCCGCCCGGCTGGAGCGCGACCGGCTGCGCGAGGCCTGCGAGAACGCCTCCGACATGATCCGCGACTTCGGCATCGACGCGCTGATCCCGATCGGCGGCGAGGGCACGCTGACCGCGGCCCGCATGCTGTCGGACGCGGGTCTGCCGGTGGTCGGCGTCCCGAAGACGATCGACAACGACATCTCCTCCACCGACCGCACCTTCGGCTTCGACACCGCCGTCGGCGTCGCCACGGAGGCGATGGACCGCCTGAAGACCACCGCCGAGTCCCACCAGCGGGTGATGGTCGTCGAGGTGATGGGCCGGCACGCGGGCTGGATCGCCCTGGAGTCCGGCATGGCCGCCGGCGCGCACGGCATCTGCCTGCCGGAGCGCCCCTTCGACCCGGCCCAGCTGGTCAAGATGGTCGAGGAGCGCTTCGCCCGGGGCAAGAAGTTCGCGGTGATCTGCGTCGCCGAGGGCGCGCACCCGGCCGACGGCACCATGGACTACGGCAAGGGCGAGATCGACAAGTTCGGCCACGAGCGCTTCCAGGGCATCGGCACGGCCCTGGCGCGTGAGCTGGAGCGGCGCCTGGGCAAGGAGGCCAGGCCGGTCATCCTCGGCCACGTCCAGCGCGGAGGCACGCCGACGGCGTACGACCGGGTGCTGGCCACCCGCTTCGGCTGGCACGCGGTGGAGGCCGCGCACCGGGGCGAGTTCGGCAAGATGACCGCGCTGCGCGGCACGGACATCGTGATGGTGCCGCTGGCGGAGGCGGTCACGGAACTGAAGACGGTCCCCAAGGACCGGATGGACGAGGCGGAGTCGGTCTTCTAGCGGGAGCCGGACGCCCTTCCGGGTCCGCCCCGGCCTCCCGCGCCGGCGTCACGCCCCCCGGACCGGCCGGGGGGGGGGTCCGGCGGGGGGGGGGCGGGAGGACCCATGCTCCCCCCCGGCCTACCGCCTATCCTCCACGACCCCCCCCCCCCCCCCCCCCCCCCCCCCCCCCCCCTCCCTCCCCCCCCCCCCCCCCCGGCGCCCCCCCCCCCCGGACTCCGCGTCCGCCCGGCACCGCCGGCCGGCCTCACGGACCGCTCACCCACCGGTACTGCAGCTCCGGCCGGCCCACGGTCCCGTACTGCGGGCGCCGGGCCGCGCGGCCGGTCTCCACCAGGTGTTCCAGGTAGCGGCGGGCGGTGATGCGGGAGATGCCGACGGCCTCCGCGACCCCGGTGGCGGTCAGGCCCTCCCCGGCGTCCCGCAGGGCCACGGACACCCGCTCCAGCGTCGGCGCGCTCAGTCCCTTGGGCAGGGCGGCCGGACCCGGGGCGCGCAGCACGGCCAGCGCGCGGTCCACCTCCGCCTGGCCGCTGGCCTCGCCCGCCGCCGCGCGGAACTCCGCGTACCGCACCAGGCGGTCCCGCAGCGTCGCGAAGGTGAAGGGCTTCAGCACGTACTGCACGACGCCCAGCGACACCCCCTCGCGCACCACCGCGAGGTCCCGGGCCGAGGTCACCGCTATCACGTCGGCGTGGTACCCGGCGGCCCGCAGCGAGCGGGCCAGCTGGAGTCCGTGCACGTCGGGCAGGTGCAGGTCGAGGAGGAGCAGGTCGACGGGCGTGCGCTCCAGGATCCGGCGGGCCTGCGCCCCGGTGTGCGCCTTGCCGACGGCGACGAAGCCCGGCACCCGGCCGACGTACATCACGTGGGCGTCGGCGGCGACCGGGTCGTCCTCCACCACCAGGACCCTGATGGTCCGGTCGTCCGTCACGCGCCGCCTCCCGGACCCCGCACGGCCGCACCGCCGGCGACGGCGGCCGTCCGCAGCGGCAGCCGCACCTCGAACCGGGCGCCGCCCTCCTCCGCCGACGTCACCGACAGCGATCCGCCGTGCCGGCCCACCGTCTGCCGGACCAGCGCCAGGCCCAGCCCCCGTCCGCCCGGACCGGACTGCTTGGTCGTGAAGCCCCGCTCGAAGACCGCCTCCGCGTGGTCCGGATCCACGCCGGGACCGGTGTCGGACACCCGCAGGACCAGCTCCGGTCCCGCCGCGCCCGCCGCGTCCTCCGTGCCTTCCGCGTCCTCCGTGCCCGCTTCGGTCAGTGCCGTCACCGTCACCCGGGGCCGGAGACCGCCCTGCGCCGCGTCCACGGCGTTGTCGATCAGGTTGCCGAGGAGGGTGACCAGGTCACGGGCGGGCAGGGTGTCCGGCAGCAGACCGTCGTCCAGGCGGCTCTCGGGCGACACCACCAGCTCCACGCCCCGCTCGTTGGCCTGCGCCGTCTTGCCCAGCAGCAGGGCCGCCAGCACCGGCTCGCTCACGGCCGCCACCACCTGGTCGGTGAGCGCCTGGGCCAGCTCCAGCTCGGCGGTCGCGAAGTCCACCGCCTCCTCGGCCCGGCCCAGCTCGATCAGCGAGACCACGGTGTGCAGCCGGTTCGCCGCCTCGTGCGCCTGGGAGCGCAGCGCCTGGGTGAAGCCCCGCTCGGAGTCCAGCTCGCCCATCAGCGACTGGAGCTCGGTCACGTCCCGCAGGGTCACCACCGAGCCGCGCCGCTGGCCGCCGGAGACCGGCGAGGTGTTCACCACCAGCACCCGGTCCGCCGTCAGGTGCACCTCGTCCACCCGTGGCTCGGAGGCCAGCAGCGCACCCGTCAGCGGGGTGGGCAGACCGAGCTCCGCCACCGGCCTGCCCACCACGTCCTCCTCCGGAGCCACGCCCAGCAGCTCCCGCCCGCCGTCGTTGATCAGCGCGACCCGGTACTGGCCGTCCAGCATCAGCAGCCCCTCGCGCACGGCGTGGAGCGCGGCCTGATGGTAGTCGTGCATGTGGCTGAGCTCGGTCGCGTTCATCCCGTGGGTGTGCCGGCGCAGCCGGGCGTTGATGACGTACGTGCCGACCGCGCCGAGCCCGAGGGCGCCGCCCGCGACCCCGAGCAGGGCCACCACCTGGCCCCGGGCGCGCGCGCTGATCTCCTCGACCCGGATCCCCGCGCTGACCAGCCCGGTGATCCGGTCGCCGTCCC
The DNA here is from genome assembly GCF_055574875.1 of Streptomyces sp. NPDC034670. Taxonomy (NCBI): domain Bacteria; kingdom Bacillati; phylum Actinomycetota; class Actinomycetes; order Kitasatosporales; family Streptomycetaceae; genus Streptomyces; species Streptomyces sp. NPDC034670. The sequence continues at coordinate 9,150 of NZ_JBVITR010000024.1, read as the reverse complement.
GCACCGGGGTGACCGCGCGGACGGACGGGCCGAGGGTGCCGGTGTAGGTCTCGGTGAAGGTGCGGCCCCCGAGGGCGGGGGCGGTGTGCCCGCGGAACGGCAGGCCGATCTGCTCCGGATCGGGGTGGGTCCAGCGGATGCCCCGCGGATCCATGATCGTGACGAAGTCGATGTCGGTGTCCTCCACCACCGCCACCGCGTACGGCTGGAGCCGCGCCGAGGGGTCCCGCGTACGGATCGCCTCCCGCACGGAGGGGGAGTCGGCGACCGAGCGGGCCACCGCCTCGGCCTGGCGGCCGGCGGCCTCCTCGGCCTGGCTGCGGTCGCTGACGTAGGTGAACAGCGCGTACCCGACGACGACGACCGTCAGCAGCACGGCCTGCATGGCGAACAGCTGGCCCGCCAGGCTGCGGGGTCGGTGGACGGGAAGGCGCATGCAGTCAGTCTGCCTCCGCTTCACCGGTGAACTAAATGAACGGAAGGGTGACCGCACTCACAGGACGGGAGATAGTCGCCGGGTTCCCCCAACCCCATCCCGGGACGTGAGCCGCACGCCGGTGATGCCGACGACGTCATCAAGGAGGGCCGCCGTGACCAGCACAGCCGATACGGCACCTGCCGCACCCAAGGCCAGACGGGACCGCACGCACTATCTCTACATCGCGGTGATCATCGCGGTCGCCCTCGGGATCGGCGTCGGTCTGCTCGCACCCGACTTCGCGGTCGAGCTGAAGCCGCTCGGCACCGGGTTCGTGAACCTGATCAAGATGATGATCTCGCCGATCATCTTCTGCACGATCGTGCTGGGCATCGGTTCCGTGCGCAAGGCCGCCAAGGTCGGCGCGGTCGGCGGCATCGCCATGGTCTACTTCCTGATCATGTCGCTGGTCGCGCTCGGCATCGGCCTGGTCGTCGGCAACATCCTGGACCCCGGGACGGGTCTCGCGGTCACCGACGCGGTCAAGGAGACCGGTCAGGCCCAGGTCGACGCGGAGGCCAAGGACACCACCGAGTTCCTGCTCGGCATCATCCCGACCACGATCGTGTCCGCCTTCACCCAGGGCGAGGTCCTGCAGACCCTGCTGGTCGCCCTGCTGTGCGGTTTCGCGCTGCAGGCCATGGGCAACGCCGGCCAGCCGGTCCTGCGCGGCATCGAGCACATCCAGCGGCTGGTCTTCCGGGTCCTCGCCATGATCATGTGGGCCGCCCCGATCGGCGCGTTCGGCGCCATGGCCGCGGTCACCGGCTCCGCCGGCGTGGACGCGCTGAAGAGCCTCGCGGTGCTGATGCTCGGCTTCTACATCACCTGTGTGCTGTTCATCTTCGTGATGCTCGGCGCGCTGCTGCGGATCGTCGCGGGCCTGAACATCTGGAGCCTGCTCAAGTACCTGGGCCGGGAGTTCCTGCTGATCCTGTCCACCTCCTCGTCCGAGTCGGCGCTGCCGCGGCTCATCGCGAAGATGGAGCACCTGGGCGTCAGCAAGCCGGTGGTCGGCATCACCGTCCCGACCGGCTACTCCTTCAACCTCGACGGCACCATGATCTACATGACCATGGCCTCGCTGTTCATCGCCGACGCCCTGGGCACGCCGATGTCGATCGGCGAGCAGATCCCGCTGCTGCTCTTCCTGCTGGTCGCCTCCAAGGGAGCCGCCGGTGTCTCCGGTGCCGGCCTGGCGACGCTGGCCGGCGGCCTGCAGTCGCACAAGCCGGCCCTGGTGGACGGCATCGGTCTGATCGTCGGCATCGACCGCCTGATGAGCGAGGCCCGCGCCCTGACCAACTTCGCGGGCAACGCGGTCGCCACGGTGCTGGTCGGCACCTGGACCAAGGAGATCGACAAGGAGCGGGTGAACCAGGTCCTCGCGGGTCGCATCCCCTTCGACGAGAAGACCCTGCTGGACGACCACGAGCACGGCACCGGCACCGACACCGGCACCGGCACCGACGGCGACGCCGGGGCGCCCGCGCCGGGCGGCGAGAAGGAACTGGCCAAGGCCTGACCGGCCGACGCCGGCCCGTGCACCCGGGCGGCTGGGACACTCCCCCCGTCGCTCAGCCGCCCGGTGCCGGAGGCCCGCCGCCCTTGCCGGGCCTCCACCACCGCCGAGCGGCCGGGTCCTTCCCCGTGGACCCGGCCGCTCGGCCTCTTCCGCGTCCGGGGGGCCGCGCAGCCCCTTCTCCCCGGCGCCTGACACCCGGCGCCTGACGCCCGACACCGGCGCCGAGGCCGGCGTCCCTCCGGCTCGCCGGCCGAAGCGGACCGGCACGAAGCGGCCCGGACCGACACGAGAAAACCCCCGGGCAATTGCGCCCGGGGGTTTTCCCTGCGTATATTCATTGATTCGCGACTTCTATGAGAAAGAAGTCGCGGAGAAGTTCAATGACCACAGTATATGCGGGCGGGAGCGGAATTGTCAAACACCGGATTTCCGGACGATGAATTGCGGCGGGAGCAGGAATTCGTCGACGGACTGTACGCACGCGTGGACGCCCTGCGCGGCGACACCGAGGTGTCCGTCACGCAGGCGCTCGCCCAGGGCGACACGCCCATGCAGGCCATGCTGGAACGGGACATCCTCGTCGCCGAGCGGTCCGGGCTGCTCGCCGCGCTGAACGCGGTGGACGGCTCCCTCTGCTTCGGCCGGATCGACCTCTCCTCGGGCGAGACCCACCACATCGGCCGCATCGGCCTGCGCGCCGACGACGCCGAGCGCACCCCCGTCCTCATCGACTGGCGCGCCGACGTCGCCCGCCCCTTCTACCTGGCCACCGGCCACACCCCCATGGGCCTCAGGCGCCGCCGGCACATCTCCACCGAGGGCCGCCGGGTCACCGCCCTGCACGACGAGATCCTCGACCTCGGCGACGAGACCCGCACCGGCCACGAGGACCCCACCGGCGACGCCGTCCTGCTCGCCGCCCTCAACTCCGCGCGCACCGGCCGGATGGGCGACATCGTGCGCACCATCCAGGCCGACCAGGACCGCATCATCCGCGCCCCGCACCGCGGGGTGCTGGTGGTCGAGGGCGGCCCCGGCACCGGCAAGACCGCCGTCGCCCTGCACCGCGCCGCCTACCTCCTCTACGAGCACCGCGAGCTGCTGGCCCGCCGCGCCGTGCTGATCGTCGGCCCCAACCCGGCGTTCCTCGGCTACATCGGCGAGGTGCTGCCCAGCCTCGGCGAGACCGGCGTGCTGCTGGCGACCGTGGGCGAGCTGTTCCCCGGCGTGAAGGCGACCCGGCGGGACACCCCCGAGGCCGCCGCCGTCAAGGGCCGGGCCGAGATGGCCGACGTCCTCGCCGAGGTCGTCCGCAGCCGGCAGGCGCTGCCCGACCCGGTGATCACCATCGAGCACGACCGCGAGATCCTCATGCTCGACGACGGCCTGGTGAACGTCGCCCGCGAACGCACCCGCGCCGCCAAGCTGCCGCACAACGCGGCCCGCGAGCACTTCGAGGGGCACATCCTCAACACGCTCACCGACCTGTACGCGGAGCGCATCGGCACCGACCCGCTCGACGGCTCGAGCCTGCTCGACCCCAGCGACATCACCCAGATCCGCGACGAACTCGCCGAGAACCCCGAGGTCTGGTCCGCCATCGACCGGCTGTGGCCCCGCCTCACCCCGCAGCGGCTCGTCGCCGACTTCCTCGCCGCGCCCGAGGGCTTCCTGCCCGACGAGGACGCCGCCGCGATCCGCCGCCCGGTGACCCGGCACTGGACGGTCGGCGACGTGCCCCTGCTCGACGAGGCCGCCGAACTCCTCGGCGAGGACGACCGGCTCGCGCGCGAACGGGCCGAACGCGAGCGGCGGGCGCAGATCGCCTACGCGCAGGGCGTGCTCGACGTGTCCTACGCCTCCCGCACCTACGAGTTCGAGGACAAGGAGGAGGACGACCCCGAGTCCTCCGAGGTGCTGTCCGCGCACGACATCATCGACGCCGAGCGCTTCGCCGAGCGGCACGAGGAGGACGACCACCGCAGCGCCGCCGAGCGGGCCGCCGCCGACCGGACCTGGGCGTTCGGGCACATCGTCGTCGACGAGGCGCAGGAACTCTCCCCGATGGCCTGGCGGCTGCTGATGCGGCGCAGCCCGACCCGCTCGATGACCCTGGTCGGCGACCCGGCGCAGACCTCGGAGGCGGGCGGCGTCGGCTCCTGGGCGGACATCCTCGCCCCGTACGTCGAGGACCGCTGGGAGCACACCCGGCTCGGCGTCAACTACCGCACCCCGGCCGAGATCATGGACGTCGCGGCCGCGGTGGTGCGCGCCGAGCACCCGGACTTCGAGCCGCCCGGCTCGGTGCGCTCCACGGGCGTGCGCCCCTGGGCCCGGGCCACCGACGACCTGCCCGGCGCCGTCGCGAAGGCCGTCGCGGAGCTCACCCCCGCCGAAGGCCGGCTCGCCGTCATCGCCCCGCGCGAGCTGCACCGCGCCCTGGCGGCGCGGCTGGACGGGGTGGAGGCGGGCGCCGAGCCCGACCTGACGCACGGCGTCGTCCTGCTCGACCCGCGCCAGGCCAAGGGGCTGGAGTTCGACTCGGTCCTCGTCGTCGAGCCGGGGCGCTACGGCACCAGCGACCTGTACGTGGCGCTCACCCGCGCCACCCAGCGGCTCGGCGTCCTGCACGCCGAACCGCTGCCCGGGCCGCTGGCGAAGGCCCTGGCGTAGGCCGCGTCCCGGGGGTCAGGCCGGGCGCAGCCACACCGTCGCCAGGGGCGGCAGGGTCAGGCGGACGCTCGCCGGAAGACCGTGCCACCCCTGCGCCTCCGGCTTGACCGGGTCCGGCCGGGTGACGCCGCTGCCGCCGTACCGGGCGGCGTCGGTGTTCAGGACCTCGTGCCAGGCGGGCACGTCGTCCGGGACGCCGATCCGGTACTCGTGCCGGACCACCGGGGCGAAGTGGCACACGGCGAGCAGCGGCGAGCCGTCGTCGTCGTACCGCAGGAACGCGAGCACGTTGTCCTCGGCCGCGTCCCCGGTGATCCACCGGAAGCCGTCCGGCTCGGTGTCGAGCCGCCACAGCGCCGGGGTGTGCCCGTAGACGGTGTTGAGGTCCCGCACCAGGTCGCGCACCCCGCGGTGGTCGGCCTCGGCACCGTAGTACGGGTCCAGCAGCCACCAGTCCGGGCCGTGCGCCTCGGACCACTCGGCCCCCTGGGCGAACTCCTGCCCCATGAACAGCAGCTGCTTGCCGGGGTGGGCCCACATGAAGCCGAGGTAGGCGCGCAGGTTGGCCCGCCGCTGCCACCAGTCGCCGGGCATCTTCGACACCAGGGACCGCTTGCCGTGCACCACCTCGTCGTGGGAGATCGGCAGCACGTAGTTCTCGCTGTAGGCGTACACCATCGAGAACGTCATCTCGTGGTGGTGGTACTTGCGGTGGACGGGATCGTGGCTCATGTACTGCAGCGAGTCGTGCATCCAGCCCATGTTCCACTTCAGGCCGAACCCGAGCCCGCCGAACCCGCTCGGGCCCTCGTGGTGGGTGGCCCGGGTGACGCCGTCCCAGGCCGTGGACTCCTCCGCGATCGTCACCACGCCGGGGCAGCGCCGGTAGACGGTCGCGTTCATCTCCTGCAGGAACGCCACCGCGTCCAGGTTCTCCCGGCCGCCGTGCTCGTTGGGGGTCCACCGGCCCGGCTCGCGCGAGTAGTCCAGGTAGAGCATGGAGGCGACCGCGTCCACCCGCAGGCCGTCGATGTGGAACTCCTCGCACCAGTACACGGCGTTGGCGACCAGGAAGTTGCGCACCTCGCGCCGCCCGAAGTCGAACTCCAGGGTGCCCCAGTCGGGGTGCGCGGCCCGCAGCGGATCCTCGTGCTCGTACAGCGGCCGGCCGTCGAACTCGGCCAGCGCCCAGTCGTCCTTCGGGAAGTGCGCCGGTACCCAGTCCATGATCACGCCGATGCCGTTCCGGTGCAGCGCGTCGACCAGGTACCTGAAGTCGTCGGGGGTGCCGAGCCGGGCGGTCGGCGCGTAGAAGCCGGTGACCTGGTAGCCCCAGGAGCCGCCGAAGGGGTGCTCGGCGACCGGCATCAGCTCCACGTGCGTGAAGCCCAGGTCCTTGACGTACGCCGGGAGCTGCTCGGCGAGCTGGCGGTAGGTCAGCCCGGGGCGCCAGGACGGCAGGTGCACCTCGTACACCGAGAACGGAGCCCGGTGGGCGGGCACCTCGGCCCGGCGTTCCAGCCACTCGGCGTCGCCCCACGCGTAGTGCGAGGAGGCGACGACCGACGAGGTGGCCGGCGGGACCTCCGTGCGGCGGGCCATCGGGTCGGCGCGCAGCGTCCTCGAGCCGTCGGGGCGGGTGATCTCGAACTTGTACAGCTCGCCCTCGCCGATCCCCGGCACGAACAGCTCCCACACCCCGGACGAGCCCAGCGACCGCATCGGGAAGCCGGTGCCGTCCCAGAAGTTGAAGGTGCCGGCCACCCGCACCCCGCGCGCGTTCGGCGCCCACACCGTGAAGCGGGTGCCGGCCACGCCCTGGTGCGTCATCGGGTGCGCGCCGAGTGCCCTCCACAGCTCCTCGTGCCGGCCCTCGCCGATCAGGTGCAGGTCGAACTCGCCGAGCGCGGGCAGGAACCGGTACGCGTCCTCGGTCTCCTGCACCGTCCCCTCGTACGTCACCAGCAGGTGGTACGCCGGTACCTCGCGCAGCGGCAGCAGGCCCGAGAAGAACCCGTCGCCGTCGTCGTGCAGCTCGACGGTGAGCCCCCCGGAGACGACGGTCACCGCCAGTGCGTACGGCTTGAACACCCGGAAGACGACCCCGCCGGGCACCGGGTGCGCGCCGAGCACGGAGTGCGGGGCGTGGTGCGTGCCGCTCCGCAGCCGCTCCCGGTCGGCGGCGTCCACGGCGGGGGAGACGGCGATCTCCACCTCGGGCGGAGCGGGCTGCGCGGCGGCGGAGCCGGGCGGCGGCGCCTGCCGGAGGGCGGCGTCCGGCGCCGCGGTCCTCCCGGCCGCTGCTTTCCCGGCGGTCGCCTTCCCGGCGGCGGTCTTCCGCGCGGCGGGCGCCTTCGCGGCCGCCTTCTTCACCGCGGCCTTCGTCGCCGCCGTCTTCTTCGCGGCCGTCTTCTTCGCCGCGGCCTTCGTCGTCGCCGTCTTCTTCGCGGCCGTCTTCTTCGCCGCGGCCTTCGTCGTCGCCGTCTTCTTCGCCGCGGCCTTCTTCCCGGGCGCCGCCGTCTTCTTCGCCGCCGCCCTCCCGGCGGCGGCCTCCGCCGCGGCGGCGGGCTTCTCGGCGGCCTTCCCGGTGGCCGTCTTCTGCGCGGCGGTCTTCTTCCGCGCGGCCGCCGGCTGCTCGGCGGGCCGCTGCTCGGCCGGCTGCTCCGGATGCGGACCGCTGGACTCGGGGCGGGGAATCACGGGCTGGGCCTCCTGGGCGAAGGTCGGGTGGTCGGATCGGATCAGGTGAGACCGGACGAGGCCAGCCGACGCACCGCGGTCAGCGGTACGGGGAGCCACTCGGGCCGGTGCCGGGCCTCGTAGAGCACCTCGTAGATCGCCTTGTCCGTCTCGTACGCGCGCAACAGCACCGGATCGGTGCGCGGGTCCCGGCCGGCGGCCTCCGCGTACCCGGAGCAGTACGCCGCCCGACACCGCTCGGCCCACTCCGGCTGCGGCGGCTCCACCGAACGCGCCGCGTAGTCGAAGGACCGCAGCATGCCGGCGACGTCCCGCACCGTCGGCTGCGGCATCCGCCGTTCGGCCAGCGGCCGGGCCGGCTCGCCCTCGAAGTCGATCAGCGACCACTCACCGGCCGGGGACCGCAGGCACTGCCCGAGGTGCAGGTCGCCGTGCACCCGCTGGGCGGTCCAGGTGCGCCCCTCGGCCGCCAGGTCGTCCAGCGCGGTGAACGCCGAGCGCAGGCCGGGCGCGTGCGGCCGCAGGGCGGGCACCGCGTGCACGGCCGCCTCCAGCCGCTCGGCCATGCCGTCGACCAGCAGCCGCAGCTGGGGGTGGCCCAGGGTCACCGTCGGCAGCGCACGGGCCAGCACGGTGTGCACCTCGGCGGTGGCGCGCCCCAGGGCCCGCGCCTCGGCGGCGAAGTCCTCGCCCTTGGACAGCTCCCGCAGGGCCAGGTCCCAGCCGTCCGTCGCCCCCTGCACGAACGGCTGGAGCACCCCGAGGACGTACGGCTCGGCGGGCTGCGGCGGACCGGGGGGCGGTTCGGGGTCCGCGAGCAGCCAGGCCGTGGGCGGGGGGACCCGGGGGCAGCCCGCACGGGCCAGGGCCAGCGGCAGCTCCAGGTCGGGATTGACCCCGGGCACGACCCGGCGCAGCAGTTTCAGGATGAACGCGTCCCCGTAGACGACCGACGAGTTCGACTGCTCGGCGGTCACCAGGCGCGGCACCAGACCGGACCGGATCTCCCGGTGCGGGTCCCGCTCGAAACGAAGCCCGCCGATCCGGGCCTGGGTGCGCAGGGCCTCCAGGAGCAGGTCGGCGGGCCGGGTGTCGTGCAGGGCCTCGTAGACCGTCCGTCCGGCCAGGGGGCCCTGCGTCACATGACCGATCAGCGCGGGCGCGAGCCGGGGCGGCAGCGCCTCGCGCACGCCTATCAGCAGCTGGTAGCAGTCGCCGGGCCACTCCGGTCCGTCATGGCCGGGCAGGAGTTGCTGGTGCGCGCGCACCAGCAGGTGGTACAGCCCCAGCTTGGCGGTGGACGGCAGCAGCTCGGTGACCGCGACCGGGCTGAATCCGGTGACCGGACGTCCCTTGCCCGCGAACCAGCGCTGCCGCGGCAGCCACTCCCTCAGCAGTGGATCCAGTGACGCAAGGAGGCCGGGCGGGGTCGTGACGGTGCGTGTGACGGCTTCCGACATGGCGTCGCGTCCTTTCCCCCAGATTCGGCGCGCCCGAGGAGCACCCCCCGGTCGGGCGCCCGCGCGTGCGCGGGCCCTCGACACCGGCGGCGCCCTTCCGGCTCACGCGGGTGGGCGGGGTGTTACTGATGCGTGCCCCGGGCGGAGCGGGGGAAACCGCTCCGCCCCGGGGGTGTCCTACGCGGCGTCCCTGCGCAGCCGGAACCAGTAGAAGCCGTGGCCCCCGAGGGTCAGCAGGTAGGGCAGTTCGCCGATGGCCGGGAAGCGGACGCCGCCGAAGAGCTCGACCGGGTGGCGGCCCCGGAAGGCGCTCA
>NZ_JBVITR010000023.1:89493-95508 GCF_055574875.1 Streptomyces sp. NPDC034670 | reverse complement strand
ACTCCGCAGCCCAGCAACCGACTTCAGTCATGCTCTCCACACCGGGACAACGACAATCACCAGCTCAGGACACGATCCGCTGCTGGAGTACTAGGTTGAACCGCGGACCAATCTCGTTCAACCCGTCGCTGTTGCGAGGTCGCCGTGCTGGAACGCACACGCACCGCCGAGCGGTACGCCAGAGGCTTCGCCGCGGCCGTCGTCGCGGTCGCCGCGCTGGTCCTGGCGGCCAACGCGGGCCCGACCGGGGCCGCCCGCTCCGAGCCCGGCCCGCGGACCACGGCTCCGGCGGAGACGGCGGTGGAGGCGGCGGTGCGCCAGGACCCGCCGGACTAGGGCGTGTTTCGAAAGTCCCGCCCGCCCGGCGACGCCTGGTACGCACGCTCACCGCGTTGTCGGGCTCGCCCCGGTACCTCCCGGTACCGGGGCGACCCTCCGCCTCGCGATCGCACGCTCCCCCGGGCTCTCGGCTTCGCCCGAGCAGGGGACACCCCCACGACGTCGCCGGGCCCGCCCCTCGGGCAGACGACGCTCCTTTCGAAACACGCCCCAGGGGCCTTTCGCTTGGATCGGGCCGGGCCCGCGGGGTCCGGTGCCGACCGGTCCCGGTCGGCCGGTCAGCCCTGGGTCTGCAACTGCCGCAGCTGCCGCCGCACGTGGTCCAGGGCGCCCTCGCGCCGCCCGGGCACCCGGCTGCGCAGCTCCGCAAGCGCCGGACCCAGTTCGCGGGCCCGCGCCGGTTCGCCGATCCGGCCCCACTGGTGGTGCGCCCGGTCCACGGCCGCCTCGACGGCGGGCGCGTCCGCCGCCTGCCCGGCGGCCAGCCGCGCGGTGGCCACCGCCAGCCAGGCGCGGCAGCTGCGCGCCGCGTCGCCGGCCAGCATCGCCAGGTCCGCCCTGACCTCGGCCCAGTGCAACGTCTCCTCGGAGGCGGGACCGTGCGCCAGGGCGGCGGCCTGCTCGAGGCGCGCGGCGAGCGCGTCGGCGTCCGCGTGGCGGCCGGAGCGCACGGCGGCGGTGAGGGCCGCGTGCGGGTCGCCCGGGACGGGACCGCCGCGGGCCAGCACCAGGTCGGCCCCCGTGCTCTCCGGGGCGATCCGGGCCAGCGCCTGCCGGTGCAGCTCCTCGTCCGGCGGACGCCGCCCGCTGCGCAGGATCGTCGCCACCGCCTTCATGTACGCCGGTTCCGCGACGCCGCGGCGTCGCGACGGCGGTGCGACGCGCCCGTAGACGGCGTTGTCGCGGCCGCAGTCGAGGAGGTCCGGGGCCGGGCCCGGCGGCCGGGGCGCGCACAGCGACTGCCAGGTCTCCGCGTCGGCGTGCAGGTCGAGGACCAGCGTCGTCGCGCCCGTCGGCCGCAGGCGCAGCTCCTCCCGGAACCAGTGCCAGGGGAAGGCCGTGTACCGCACGGTGGACGCGGTCGTCCGGGCCAGCGCCAGGTGGGGCAGCCGCTGGCGGCGGTCGAGCTGGAGCTGGCCGGTGACGTACACGGTCAGCGGTCCGGGGGCGGCGGCGGCCGCGCGCAGCCGGGTCAGCACGGCCTGCGGCTGCAGCGGATCGGCGAGTTCGACGACGTTCGCGGTGTCGGTGCCGGCGAGCACGGCGGGCGGCACCGCCGCGAGGACCGGGAGCACGGACGCCGCGTCCACCAGCCGTCCGCGGCCCAGCGGCGAGGCCGCCAGCAGCAGCACGGTTCCGGTCATGGACCCTCCCCCTGTCGATCAGTCACCGCAGCACGGTAACCGCTGCGGCCGCGGAGGGGGCCTCAGGACGGTGAACGTCCCCCTCCGGGGGCTCCGTCCCTCGTGGCGCGCGTCCGCCGCCGCACCGCGAAGGCCGTGGTGTCGTCGCCCAGGCGGCCCCGGCTGTGCCGCAGCGTCCCGTCCCGGACGAGGGCGACCAGCCGGGCCGGCCGGGTGGTGCGCGGGTCCGCCGCCACCGCGCGGGCCACGTCGGCGGCGAGACCGTAGAACCTGCCGTCGGCGTCCCGGGCCTCGGTCACCCCGTCGGTGACCATCAGCAGCGTCTCGTCGGCGGCGACCGGCACCCGGAGCACGCCCGGCGGGCGCTGCACGAGGTCGCCCATGCCGAGCGGGAGCCCCCCGCCGCTCGGCAGGTGCCGCACGCCGTCGGGGCCGACGGCCAGCGGGGGTTCGTGGCCGAAGACGACGAGGTCCACCACGTCGGTCCGGTCCGCCGGGAAGCCGAGCAGCACGGCGGTGGCGAACCGGTCGCCGTCGGACCGGCCGAGGGCCGTGGTGTACTCGCGGTGCCGCAGCATCCGGACCTCCAGGCGGTCCGCGACACGCGTCAGCTCCGGCTCGTGGTAGGCGGCCTCGCGGAAGGTGCCGAGCAGCACCGACGCCGTCTCCACCGCGCCCAGCCCCTTGCCCTGGACGTCCCCGACGAGGACCCGGGTGCCGTGCGGGCCCGGCTGGATGTCGTAGAAGTCGCCGCCGACGCGGGCCTGGACGTCCGCGGTGAGGTAGACGCCGGCGTGTTCCAGGTCCCCCCAGCCGGGCGGCAGGGGGCGCAGCAGGGTGCGGCGGACGGTGTCGGCGACGTCCCGCATGTGCAGCGCGCGGCGCTCCCCGCGCACCCGCACCGCGCAGGCCAGCGTGGCGAGGACGCCGCCGACGGCGACGAGGATGAAGTCGGGCAGCCCCGACTGGTACTCGTGCGGCCAGGCGCGGTCCGCGGCCGAGTAGGCGACGACGGCGAGCACCGCGAACACCGCCGTGCCCCGCACCCCGCAGATCGTGGCGGCGATGCCCGGCACCAGCACGATCCAGGAGAGGGTCCGGAACTCGCCGCCGGTCCCGTAGTCGGCCGCGAGGACGGCGGCCAGCAGCAGCAGCGGCGGCAGCCAGGCGACGCTGCGGCCCCGCACGCGCAGCAGGACGGGCCGGTGCACGTCGGGACTGCGGCCGGCCCGGGGGTACCGGTCGTGCAGGCCGTGTCCCCCGCTGCCCTGGCTCACGGCCCCAGCGAAGCACGCGGCCGCACGGCCCGCATCCGGTCCCGGGGCGGACGCCGGGACGGACCCCGGCCCCCCGGGATGCGGGGTCCGGGGCGGACGGGTCCGGGGCGGGCGGGGTCCGGGGCCGGCTCCCGGGAGGGCCCCGAGGGGGGTTCCCGGGGGCGGGCCCGGCGGCCGACTTGCCGACGGATCCCGGCCGGTGTGCCCTGGAGGGGCGGGGACGAGGAGAGAAGAGGAGGGCTCCCATGACTCACGCGGCACCCAGGCCCCGGCTCACGGGCGGGCGGCCCCGCAACCCCGACGTCTTCAGCGAGCGGACCCACCGGATGGCGCGGGTGGCGGTCCCCCTCGTCATGGCCGTGGTCTTCGGCTACTGGGTGGCGGCCAACCGCCGCTACGGCGGCCCCATCACCCTCTGGAACTTCCTGTTCGGCTTCCTCTCCGGGGTCGCGTTCTTCGTCGTCTACCTGGTCGTCCAGCGCGTCGCCCCGAAGCTGGGGCGGGAACAGCACGCGATGCTCTGGGCCGCCTTCATCGGCTGCGCGGTCGGTTTCCTGGTCAGCCAGTCCGTCGGCCCCGTGCTGTGGCCCATCGTCCTGGGGCTGATCGTCACGGTGGCCTCCTTCCTCGCTCTGCTCTACCGCTACTACACGCGGGAGAACGCACCGGGGCGCCGGGCGGCCTGAGGGCCGTCCCGGCGGCCCGGCCCGGCGGGGCGCCCCTCCCCGTGCGGACGTGACGGCGCGGGGCGCCCGTTCGGACCGCCCGGTGCACCCGTACGCGCCCCCAGCACTCGCGCACCCGGCCCCCGGCGCCTTGCCTGGAGGGGTGCCCCTCCACGACGAACCCTCCGGCCCCTTCGACCGCGCCCCCTCCGGCGGGACCCCCCGCCGCCCCGCGTCCCCCCGCGGCCCGCACCCCTGCCGCGCGCGGTCGCACGCCCGGCTGCGCGACGCCCTGTCGGCGGCCCTGGTCGCCCTGGCGTGCCTGCTCGCCCCGTGCGGCGCGCTCGCGGCCTGGGCGGCGTTCGGGCTGGCCGACACCGGGCGGTACGTCAGCGCGATGGCACCGCTGGCCGGCGACCCCGCCGTGCGCGACGCGGTCGCCGACGCGGTCGCCGACGCCGTCGGGGACGGCGTCGCGCGGGAACTGGACGCGGGGCCGGCGAACGGCGCGACCGGGCCGTTCGTGCGGGACGCGGTGCACTCGTTCACCCGCACCGAGGCCTTCCGCACGGCGTGGGAGGCGGGGAACGCGGCCGTCCACGACGCGGTGCTGCGCGCCGTGCGCGACGAGGGGGCCGTCCGGGGGCCGGTCACCGTCGACCTGGCCCCCGTCGCCGCGCGGGTCCGGCAGCGGCTCGCCGCCGACCACCTGCCGCTGGCCCGGCGCATCCCGGTCGAGCGCCTCACGGCCGGGCACACCGAGGTCGCCGTGGTGCCGGCCGAGGAGGTGGCCGGGCTCCGGAAGGGGTACCACGCGCTGGACGCCGCCGCCTTCTGGCTGCCGCTCGCGACCGTCGTCCTCGCCGTCGCCGGGATCGCCGTCGCCGCCTGCCGCCGCCGCGCGCTCACCGCGACCGGCCTCGGCACGGCCCTGGGCGGCGCCCTGCTCGCCCTCGCGGTCGCCCTCGGCCGCCGCCTCACCCTGGCCGACCTGCCCGACCGGATCCACCGCCCGGCGGCGGGCGCGGTCTACGACGCCCTCACGGCCACCCTGCGCACGGCGTCCTGGCTGCTGCTCGCGCTCGGACTGACGGTGGCCCTCGCCTCCTGGCTGACGGGTCACCGCACCCGCCGCACACCCCCCTCCCCCGCCGCCACCGCCCCGGCGCCGACCCGGACCCGCGCCTGACCCCGACGGCCCCGCGGGCCGTCCGCGGCAACCCCCCGGCGCCCGCCCCCGTCCTTGAGGGAGGATTCGGGCATCCATCCGCGAACGGAAGGCCGGGACCTTTGGACACTGCGACTGCCGAGTGGACGAACGAGGGCGGGACCGGGCGGCGGAACGGAGCGCGGCGGCCGGCCGCCTGGTGCGCGGCGCTGCTGTTCGCCGGGGTGAGCGCGGTCGTCGGCTGCCGGGCCGCCGACACCGACGGCATCACCCCCGTGCCGCAGCTCCTCGCCTTCCTGCCCTGGCTGCTCGTGCCCACGGCCGCCGGGCTGCTGTTCACCCTGCGCGCCCGGTGGTGGGCCGGCGCCGTGTGGGGGGTGGTCCTGCTCGGCCTGCTGGCCTGGTTCATCGAGCCGTACGGGAAGACCGGCGAACCGGCCGGGCGGCCCGTCGCCGGGCTGCGGGTGCTGACCTCGAACGTGGAGTTCGGACGGGGCACCGGCCCCCTGATCGACGCCGTGCGCCGCGAGCGGCCCGACCTCGTGTTCGTCCAGGAGTGCGAGTACGGCTGCGACGCCGCGCTGAAGCGGGAACTGGCGGACGCCTACCCGCACCGGCGGGCCGTGCCCGGCGGGGGCTCCGAGGGCTCCGTCCTCCTCAGCCGCTTCCCCCTGGAGGACACCGGCGGCGTCCCCGGCACCATGGGCATGCCCGGCGCCGTCGCCGACGTGGACGGGCACGCCGTACGGCTCCAGCTCGCCCACCCCATGCCGCCGCTCCCCGGCCAGGAGGACCTCTGGCGGCGGGAGCTCGACGGGCTGCGCGCCGCGGCCGCCGCCGGCCCGGCCGTCCCGACCGTGCTCGCCGGGGACTTCAACGCCTCCCAGGACCACGCCGCCTTCCGCCGCATCCTCGACACCGGCCTGCGCGACGCGGCCCGGCTGGACGGAGCCGACCGGACGCCGACCTGGCCGGCCCGCACCGCCCCGGCGTTCGGCGTCCAGATCGACCACGTCCTCGTGTCCGAGGAGTTCACCGCGCGCCGGGCCCGCTTCCTCGACCTCGCCGACACCGACCACCGCGCGCTGGTCGTCGACCTCACGCTGCACGCCCCGCGGTGACAGCCGGGCGGGGGGGGCGGGGGGGGGGGGGGCGGGGGGGGGGGGGGGGGGGGGGGGGGGGGGGGGGGGGGGAGGGTTCGG